>CAZQTT010000050.1:0-19363 GCA_964596255.1 uncultured archaeon | reverse complement strand
TCGTTGCTCCCCATCACGTATAACACATCGTCTTGTTTAAGCACAGTATCGGGTTGAGGAATGGAAACAATATCATTCCTCTCAATAGCCACCACCAGTGCTCCGGTTTTTTCCGTATATCCAGCTCCTGTAGGGTTTTCCCGGAGATTTTTTCCGTCGTGAGGGTGACCTTCTGGAGCATGAAGTCGCCCTCCTTATCAGAGATCATGTCTATCAGTTCTACTGCTGCAGGAGTCTTCAGGGTCATGTAGATCTTTTTGGCTGCATCCGAATAAGGGGAGAGGAGCATGTCAACGCCTGCTCTGGTCACCTTCTTACTCCCGCTGGGACTTCTCAACACTGCAATGGTATATATATCGGGATTTAAATCCTTGGCCACCATAACAGCAAAAGCATTCGCTGCATCTGTAGCCATACAAGCTACAAGTGCTTTGGCGGTCTTGATGTTGGCCATATTCAAGATTTCTTCTTCAGTTGCGTCTCCCTGCAGTGCCAGAAAACCTTTCTCTCTGGCGAAATTCACCTTTTCAGAACTGGAATCCACTACCACCACATTTTCAATGGGGAACTCTTCTGCAATTTCTCTGCCCATGACCCCGTATCCACAGACAATATAATGATTCTTAATATCTTTTAACACCTTTTTCCACCTCTCTCGACCCATTTCCACCAGAACTGGCATAAATAAATTTATGGAGTATAAGAATACGCTCACACCAACGAAACACAGCAATATCGACAATATTCTGCCTGACAAGCTCATCTCCCAGATCTCGCCATAGCCCGTGGTAGTAATAGTAATAACGGTCATGTAGAGGGCTTCAAACAAACTGACTCCTTCGACGAGATGATAAGACAAGGTTCCAAATAAAGTAATAGCAAAAAGTAATGAAACGATCTTGGTTATTCTCTTTTCTAAATCGATCTTAGCCATTCCAAATTATAAACTAATTTTTTATTTTAAAAGTTTATCCCTCTTTGGACTTGTCTATCTTTTCCTGAGTCTTTTCTTTATCCATTTTTTCTACTATAGACTTCCATTCGCTGAAGCACTCCTCCGCTTCATCGTGTCTGCCGGTTTCGTTGTAGAGCATTCCCAGCAAATTATATGTTTCAGCATACATCCCCTCGAACCCTTTGTTGATCTCCACGAGCTCTTTGAATATCTCTAAAGCTTCTTTCAGCTTGTTTTCAGATTCATGGTGTCTGCCGGTTCTTTTCAATATGATACTGTAGTTGTTGAGAGTTGACGCCAGATTCGCTTTATGAAAAAAATTGTCTTGGGCAAGTTTGGAGAATATGGAGATAGCTTCGTTGTAGTAATCTTCCGATAATTTGTAATTCCTTTTATCCCCGTGGAAAGCCGCTGCATTGCTCAAAGTTTCCGCTAGCTCAGGCAATCTGCCCTCATCCTTCTCTGCCAGATTTCTTCGCATTTCAAGAGCTTGCTGGAGGCAGTCTTCAGCCTCTTCAACCCTTCTGGTCTCAATGAATAAGGCTCCAATGTTGTTCAGAATGGCAGCATATTCGCCGGAGTGATTGTCTTCCATATTCTCTACCAGCCTCTTTGCCTCCATGTAACATTTCAATGCGCGTTCCTTCATATCCATGTGGGTTAAGGCCTGCGCCGCATTGAACATGAAAGTGAGTTCGAGCTCAGCAAATCCCAGCTCTCTACTGCGTTTTGCAGCGTTAAGAGAGGAAACCGCACATTCTGTCAGGCTCTGAGTATCAACCTGATCAGAAGTTATATACGAAAAATATGAATTATAAACTAGAGACACTAATTTCCCCCAGCTATCATCCAGCTTCTCAATTTGTTCAGGATTATCAAACAGATTAGTAATTACTTCCTTTACTTCTTCAGGGCTATTTTGGTTTATTATAGTTAGGGCTTCTAGGGGTGATCTCTTATTAATTAGATCTCTCACCTGTTCAGCGATTTCTGTCATACAACCTTCTCCTTCATTAAGTATATTTAAATCTAATCAAATTGAAAGCGGAGTGTGTTGATGACCATACTCTGTCCAAACACATCCAAAATCCAGACCGCCAAAAACTATTGAAGAGCAACTACTTTCAAATCCAGCACATAACGGTGAACGTAGGGTGCGAAGTGCCCACATCTCCTTACATTCTCTATCTCCACCAGCATCCCGTTCTCTTTGAATAATTCCTTTACCCTCTGGTTCAAAATTCCCTGTTCTTCCTCTTCTTCCCCTCCAAATGTATAGTAGTGAATGAAACCACCTTCTTTTATCTCATCACCGACAACATCTACGAACATTTCAGCAGTATTGGGCGAGGGCATTAAGATGCGGTCGAATTCGCCGCCCAGCAGAGGCACTACATCTCTTACATCCCCTTCATAAGCCTCTACCTTATCCTCAACCTTGTTCAGCTCAATATTCCTCTTGAAGTACTCCACAGCCTTAGCGTTGGCTTCTACCCCTACCACCTGAGAAGGATTCCTGTTGCGGGCGGCGATTATGGCGTAAGGTCCCACACCGGCGAACATTACCAGAACTCTCTCCCCCTCCTCCACCAAATTGGTGACCCTTTCTCTTTCTCCGGACAGCTTCACAGAGTAATATACTTTGGTAGGATCTACCAGGAACCTGCATCCGTGTTCTTTCACTATGGTCTCTGTTTCGTGGCCATGGATTATCTCATAAGTGGCGACCCGGTATTCTCCTTCCACTTCTCCCACTTTTCTTAAGATGGTCTTGACATGCTTATGTTTCTTCAGGATAGCATCAACTATTTCATCCTTAACGTGCATTAATTCGTCCGGGATATCCACAATAACGATATCTCCTATTATCTCAAAACTTCTCCTCAGTTGAGATAGTTCTTCTTCTTTAAGAGTGTCCTGAAGCATTTCTTTTAGGCTCACTATAAGAATAACCTGGACTGGGTTTTTTAATTTTAATGCCCCCATATCCACAACTGTCAGGCTCCATACCTAACTCCACATATCTACAATAAACCTTATTTCTGTTGAGCTGTACAAGAAGTATGGACCTCGGTGTCTATTTTATAACCAGCCGGGAATTTGGACGTGCTCACGAAGCAGTGGCTGAAATGGCTCTAAATGGAGGTATAAAGACCATACAGTTCAGGGAAAAGAACATGAACAGCAGAGAAATGCTAAATACAGCCAAAAGGCTCAGAGACCTGTGTGATGGTTACAAGGCCACCCTAATGATCAACGACAGAGTGGACATAGCCCTAACAACCGGTGCTGACGGAGTGCATGTGGGTCAGGAGGACATGCCTCCCCAGGAAGTGCGGAGGATCTTCAAAGGTATGGTGGGCGTTTCTGTAAATAACCTAAAAGAAGCTGTAGAAGCCGAAAGATATGCTGATTACTTGGGAGCAGGTCCGGTTTTCTCTACTACCACCAAAGAAGATGTCCGAGAGGTGATCGGAGTTGAGGGGTTGAAGAGAATTGTTGAGGCGGTATCCATACCTGTGGTGGGTATAGGCTCCATAAACATAGACAACGCTCCTGAAGTCCTCCAAACAGGAGTTGCGGGGATAGCTGTGATATCTACAATCGCTGCATCCAGTGATCCTGCTGGAGATGCCGCAAAGCTGCTTGATGTAGTCAAAGACAGCAAAAATCAGAAATAAAAACAGAAATCCTTTAGCTTTTGTGGTTAAAATACAAGCTGTATAGAGAAAAATTTATTTAAAGTCCATGTTAATTTAGCTATAATACACGACGGGGTGTCAAGATGGATAAAACTACAGGAATGATCTTAGCATTTATAGTAGCTGTTATCGTAGTGGCAGGAGCCATTGGATACTTTTTTGGGCCGTCTTTTCTTTTCAGGCTGGTCTTTGGGTTAGGATTTTTGGGCTTAGCCATTCTATTCCTCATATTTACCGGAGTCCTAATCTATGCCACATCAAAATATGTAGTGGTTAGCTTAATCGGACTTTTAACTTCCGGCTACGCGACTTACCAGTGCTGGGTCTGGACTGCACCTATGCATGTGGGCTACATCATAGTTTTGTATGTTGTGGCTGCTGCAGGTGGGATCTGGTGGCTCAGCGAGCCCGACATGAGTATTACCGAGAGGTTGAGAAGTGCTGAATCCCTCAAGAAGGCCGGGAACCATAGGGCTGCTGCCCGAAAGTACGAGAAGAAGGGAGACTACATCAGCGCCGCAGAATCATATATTAATGCTGATATGCCTGAATCAGCTGCCTGGAACTATGAGAAAGCAGAGAAATTCGATAAGGCTGCCGAGCTCTACCAGAAGATCGCAGAAGAAAAGGGAGAATCATATTACTGGAAAGAGGCTCACGAATTCTGGAAGAAGGCTGGAAAGAAGGATAAAGCTGCCGAATGCCTGGAAAAATATGCTGAAGACGAAGCATGGTACTGGGAAGATGCAGCGAAACTGTGGGAAGAAGTAGGCAACCAGGAGAAGGCTCAAAGCGCTTGGAAGAGAGCTCTGGACTACTATCTCAAGGAGGCCGAAGAGGAAGGCGTCTTCTGGGAAGATGTGGCGGACATATACCAGAAACTGGGGGAAGATGAGAATGCCGGAAAAGTTAGACAGAAATACGCAGAATACTGCGAGCAGGAAGCTGAAAAAGACCCTTCATGGTGGAAACACGTTGCCGAAGCCTACGAGAAACTGGGAGAAGAAGAGAAGGCCAAAGAGGCACGAGACAAATACGAAGAGCACAAGAAAAAATAACATCTCATTCTATTTTCTATTTTCTATTTTCTATTTTCTATTTTTTGTGCCAGTTTATTCAAGCTAAAGGGCAAAAATAGTGGAATCAGTTTAGTTGTGGGCAGCTGCAGTCAAATTTTGAGGGTGGTTCAAGCTCATTCTCTCTGTGGCAGTCTACACATTCCTGCACACTGTAGTTCTCGCCGTGGCAGGTGATTACGGGCAATTCTAATCCCAGTTCTTCATAATAGGTTCCCAGATCGCAAGCTTCTTTCCAGCCTATGAACTTCTGGGAAGTATTATTCGCCACCACAACAATGGCAGGAACAACCTCCAGCCCAATCTTTTCTTTTAGCTTGATACTGGCTGGAGAGCATTCATCCCGTTTTTTGACGTCGCAGGATTCGAACTTTATGCTGTCGCTATCCATCTCCGAGGAGATATACTCAATATATGGTTTTACTATTCCACAGTAGTGGCAACCCTCATAATGGTAAAAATAGGTGGTGATACTTCCTTTTTGGAAGGATTCGTTGCCACTGTAATCACCAATCCCTTCAGAGTCTTCGATGCCTGCACATCCAGCGAAAAGAATGGCAGCCATAACCATCATCAAGAGCAATGAAATCCTTAACCACTGCATAATGTTGAACCTGACTAATATAAGAAATAATTTTTGTTTGAAAAGCTAATCGGAAGCTAAATTACTGCAGCTTGGTTTATGATTTATATAAATTTCTACTGGGTTACGGAGTGGTACCAGCCCATTATGTACTCCGGAAGCTTCAGACCCCGGGAATCAAGTCTGTCCACCAGACTCAATGAGACGGGGCTTAAAACAAAGGCAGCTTTCATGTAGAATTCTGCCGGGTCAGAAGGTATTACAAAACTATCTGTATTATCTGAAAGAGTTGATTCTCTACCGGTTATGGAATAAACGTTTGCTCCAAAAGTTTTAGATTCTTTCATCCACTTGAGCAGGGTCTCGTTTTCTCCACTCCATGAGATCAGAATGATGGTATCACCTGCTCTCGGTCTGGGAGCCAGGGACCCCGTCAGATAGGCCTCATCACCAATGGCTCTTTTCACATGCTGGAATCTAATAACGGACATTAAAGCAACTACTCTAGCAATTCCTGTCCCTCCCACTATAACGTGTCCTCTTTTTTCCATATTGTTTACAAGACTATCGTAGATATCGGACTCTGCAAATCCGTCTATGAGGCCAGAAATCTCTTCCATGTCCCTGTCCATTTTCCGGAAGATGTCATCATTACCTTCAGAATTGACCAGCTCTCTTATCTTATGAGCCAGCATAAGACTACCCAGCTCATAAATATCGTTCATTATTCCGTGTTTCATGAACTCTATGCCGGTTTTAACTCCCGGCCCCCTCCCTTCCAGAACTACTGTGCTTCCATATTTCTTACTGACATTACCTATTGATGAATCGGGGTTGGAAACGATAGAGTCAATAGTAAAACTCTTGCTTCCAGATTTGTCGATGTAGTCTTTTAACTCTTCTACTACTCTTTTGGGGTTGGTGGTTTCTCCACTACCCGAATTTACTAGAAGGGATACTCTGGAGTATTTTTCCTCCAGAATTTCTGCAGCCTCGTACATATTCTCCCCGGGAAAGTCAATGGCCTCAACCATCTTGACATCCCTGTCTATGTTTCTCATACCGATGTACAGAGCACATTGAGACCTTCCTTCACCAACGGGGATTATGCATTCTGCTTTGGAAATATTGTCATAGAGCGAATTCACTTCATTTTGTGAGAGGTTCATTGCATTCTTATAAACTGTATTGATGTAGGGGACTTTCCTGGATTTATTGTAGGTCATCCTTTTGCCACACCAATTGGATTTAATTTTGCTACCAAGCTGGAGAGTCCGGCGTTGTGCACAATATTCACTACATCATCACTAACTTTGTATGCTGCAGGAGCTTCTTCTGCAAGCAAGGCCTTTTGGGTTGCTCTCACGTAGATCCCTCTTTTACCCAGATCCGAGGCTATCTGACTGCCTCTTATCTTCTTTTTAGCTGCTGACCTGCTCATTGTTCTACCACTACCATGGCATGTAGAGCCAAAAGTTTCCTCCATAGCCTTTTCCGTACCTCTCAAAACATAGCTTGGTGTTCCCATGCTCCCCGGTATGAGGACAGGCTGGCCAATACCCCTGTAATCCTCCGGAACGTCGGCGCTTGAGCCCGAGAAGGCTCTCGTAGCTCCTTTTCTGTGGACACACACATTCATTTTATTACCATCAACATTGTGCTCCTCGAATTTGGCTATATTATGAGCCACATCATAGATAAGGTCCATTCTGAGGTCAGCATCGCTCATGTCGAAGATCTTCCTGAACGCTTCCCTGACCCAGTGGGTTATTATCTGCCTGTTCGCCCAAGCGTAATTGGCGCTGGCTGCCATTCCCCCAAAGTAATCCTGACCTTCCTTGCTGTTAAGGGGCGCACAGGCAAGCTGTCTATCGGGAAGTGAGATGTTATATTTCTTCACCGCTCTATCCAGAACTTCCAGAAAATCACTACACACCTGGTGGCCCAATCCTCTACTGCCACAGTGGATCATTACTGTTACCATACCCTCTTTTAGACCCATTACCTGTGCAGCTTCTTTGTCCAGAATTTTATCCACGTACTGTACTTCCAGAAAATGATTCCCACTCCCCAGAGTGCCCAATTGAGGCTTACCCCTGCTTCTGGCCCTCTTGCTTACTACGGCGGGGCTAGCTCCTTCAAGAGCACCCTCCTCTTCACAGTGCTTCAGATCCTGATCGTACCCGTAGCCGTTCTCTACTGCCCATTGGGCTCCTCTGACAAAAACTTCTTCCAATTCCTTATCAGATATCTTCAATCTGCCTCCAGAACCGACACCGGAAGGCACCGCAGAGAACAACTCATCTATAAGGGGTTTGTTCTTTTTCTTAACTTCATCGGCCTTTAAATTTGATCTAAGTAATCTCACACCACAATTAATATCAAAACCTACTCCTCCTGGTGAGACCACACCTTCCTCAGCATCGAAGGCGGCAACTCCACCAATAGGGAATCCATAACCGACATGAACATCCGGCATAACAAGAGAGGCTTTCTTGATCCCCGGCATAACTGCAACATTGGCAGCTTGCTCTACAGCATCTCTTTCCAAATGTGGCATGAGTTTTTTATCTATATAAAAATAAGCTGGTACTTTCATCCCCGGCTTGTAGCTCTGAGGCAATTCCCACTTATAATTGGTGACTTTTTTCAAAATATCTTCCATACATGTGGATTTAAGGTTTAGTATTATTAAAAGTTACGTGTTTTTCTTTCATAACGAGATAAAACTTCATAAATGATAAGTGTTATATCACAGCCCGAACCAGTAGCTATATGGACTTTTTAAGAGAAGTTTCTACCTTTCTGGAGCCCAATGATATGAAACTCCTCCGTATTCTTATGAAAGATGATGTCGTCGCTACCCCCCTCACCAGAATATTCGAAGAACCTGAAAACGCCGGAAAGTATTTTGTCCTGCTTCAGGAGAGGCCCAAATCACTGTACATCGTGGCTAAGATTGCAGAAAGGATCGAGAGCTACCTGGACGGTGACGATGCCAGCCTCAGTTTTGACCTGTTCATGAAATCGCTGGAGCAGATTAAAGACACTCAGGATAAGGATCTGGAACTGAAAGTCTATTTTCTGGTGAGAGAAGCCATACAAAAGAGAATAACGAAGGGAGAACATGAGAACTCTGCCGTGTTGATCCGTGAATTTTACGACCTAAGTCTCAACGATATGTTCAAGAAACTTCTATTGGTGGTTTCAGGCCTCTCGGACAGTGGAGAGTATCCCAGAGCAGTAAAGATACTCAACATTCTCACTCCCTCTCAAGAAGTGAATTCCCTGAAGTCGTATATACTGGAAGAGTGGGGTAAAGACCTCATATCCCAAGGTGATTATACCAGTGCAGCCTCACGTTTTATGGAAGCCATAAGAATAAACAGCCGAAGTGAGCTGTATTTAAGTCTGGGGGATGCATACTACAAAGCCGAAGAGTTCGAAAAGGCTTATGACACCTACTCTTCCGTGGAAAGTTCTTACAAAAATGAGGTCGAGCTGCTGAGAAGAAAGTCAATGCTCCTCAACTCGTGGGGAGAGAACCTGGTCAACAAAGGAGACCATGAAAATGCAATAGATAAGTTTAACGAGGCCTACCAAACTGCAGTGAGAATCAGCGATGACCAGATCGGTGAATCCGCACTGAAAAGTGCCAGGAAAGCGCTTGAAATGAGTAAAACAGGTTAAACAATAAAAAGAGGGATTAGAATATCTATAATCAGATTGGAGATTAGTCCTATATGTTCTCCCTCTGGTAGATGCCTGAGTAAGATGGGGTTCGACCTGTCAATTTAATAAATACCAGTTGCATGATTCTGGCATTCCTCTTCAGCCATACTCCTCCAGGGTTGTGCACCACCAGCCCGACTACACTTCTTCCGTTGTAGCCAGCATCCCATAACGCTGTTATAAGACCTATTCCTGCTCTGGCAAGGGTCGATCTTGGTCTGCCGATGGCCATTGTGGAGTCATCCAGATCCACTACTTCATTGAGATATGCTCGATAAGTTCCTTCCTCCAGAAAAACCCACTCGTCCTCAAAATTAACTGGCTCGCCACGGGGCAGTTCTCTTTGAGTGTTGTCAAAATCTATTTTTCCTGCCTCTGATAACTTCTCAACTTCCTTTAGAGTGCAGTCAAATCCGTTTGGCTGTAACTGCTTTTTGAGATCAATATAGTCGGATATAAGGTTTTCTTCAACTATTTTCTTCTCCATTTCTTCTTTATTTAAAGCACTCATCAAAGCACCTCAAAAGTTAGAATTAGAATCCCCTCTTCCTGCCTTTCTCTTTTTTTATGAAATCAATATAATACGTATCCACATTATCGTAGATCTTCAACCTTTGAGCTACCTTAACCGCCAGAATGTGTGTGCAAGGACTTTTGGATTTCAAGTTCATCTGGAAGTCTTTACAGTTGCAGTAATCCCCTTCCACCACATATTCTTCCTCACCGACTACTACAAAGAAGTCTTTATACTTCTTGACCCTGTTCTCCCTCAGATAAAAAAAAGCCTTTTCTCCTCTCTTCCCATAATCGAGAAGTAAAGATTTGTATAATCTATAATCCAATTTACCGGTTTTTATTGCCGATTCAACATCTTTTGACAGGGGAAAATTACTTTTCATCAGGTTTACTCTTCTTCAAAATCTTCAGAAGGAGCGTCTATTTCGGTAAGGATCATAACCGTGTTCAGGGCGTCAAGTCCATCCAGCCAGTTAAGCACATAACCATCTTCAGGCAGTTCCATATCTTCAGGAAGCTTATCTCCTCGAAGCACTTTGGTTCCCATCCTGGCTATAGCTGTAAAAGCTCCTTCAAAGTCTCCATCCTTCTCTTTATTTACTGCTTCCTTGAGGAGGTTATCAAAGTCTTTTTTGGTCTTCTTACCTTCAAGATGCATTTTTGCAGATTGGACCGCGACCTTTAACCCTTCTCTGGCAAACTCAAAAAAGTCATTTTTGATAGGATCTTCAAAATCAACACTGAGCATCAGAAGCTTCCTCATCTCTTCCAGTTCTTCCAGTGCCTGCTTTTTGTTTATCTCCCTCTCTCTAACCGCGTTGATCAACTTGTTACAGGCTACTACAAAGTCTTCCATCATTTGGTCGAATACCGTGAGGGAGTTGGGATCATCTAAGTCAACATCTGTTTCTCTTATCAAATTAATCCAGTTATTATACCTGTTCTCACTGTAATACTCCATAACTTACCACCGTTTTTGGAGCGTTGCGTTAAAGGTAGCTCTTGATTTCCGATAAACACAAAACTATTATTAAGACTTTTGCATTTATAGGACAAATTTTAGAAGAAAGAATTCCACACCTTGTCTTTAAGGTGATGCAGATTCTTTATGGCTTTCCCTTTCCCCTGCTTCATCTCCTGTGCATCTACAAGGGCAATGCCAATAGCAATGGGAGTATCTTTTCCTTCTACCGTGATGTAAACAAAATCATCCTGTTTTATGTTCTCATCAGCCTCAACTATACCGGGTTTCATTATATCAGCCCCATTCATTACGAATGACATGGCTCCCTGATCGACCATTACTTTCCATTGAGGGGGCCTATATTTCAGGGCACCGTATACAGTGAAATAGTATCTATCCTCGTGTTCAATAATGATGGGTTCCTGATCCACCAGGATCACCACATAGCCGTCGACTTTAACTCTGTCCATATCTCCAGATACTTCAACTCCAGAAGTTTCTTTCAACTTTCTGGTTACTTCTTTAGCCGTCTTTTTTCTTAACCTCTTTTGCATTGAATACACCCCGTAAAAAGATAGAGATATGTTACTGGACTCCGATATTTTTAAATACTATTCAGATGACGCATCTTTAAAGCCTTTCGGGAAAGAAAGGAAAATTAGCTGAGCTGGAAACCCAGGAGGATAGAAATATGGCAAACAGACCGCTAGATGTATTAAACAGGGCTTTACAAACATCTGTTATCGTCAGGATAAAAGGTGGCAGAGAATTTAGAGGCGTTTTGGATGGATATGACGTCCACATGAACCTCGTTCTTGTAAGTGCAGAAGAGATCCGTGAGGGAGAAACTGCCACAAAACTGGGAAGTGTAGTGATAAGAGGAGATACAGTAGTGTTCATATCTCCATCACAAGTTTAGTGACAGAGAGGTGATAGGATGACAAAAGGAACGCCTTCAATGGGTAAAAGAGGAAAAAAGACCGTTCACATTAGATGCAGGCGTTGCGGTAATGTATCTTTCCATAAGAGAAAGGGTTATTGTGCATCCTGTGGTTTTGGAAAAAGTAAGAAATTTAGAAGCTATAATTGGGTAAACAAAACTAAAAGCAGAAATTAAATGTGCGGAGTTGTTGGAGTCTATAGCAAAGACGGAAAACTTTGCTCGCATATCTCTTATTATGCCCTTTTTTCTCTCCAGCATAGAGGCCAGGAATCAGCAGGGATGGCCACTATCTCCAAAGACCACGTGCAATTACACAAGGGGATGGGACTGGTCAGCCAGGTCTTCGATGAAGAAACCCTCAACCGGATGGCCGCAAATTACTCTATAGGTCATGTTAGATACTCTACTACAGGTCAATCCCAACTGGAGAACTCTCAACCCCTTCTGGTGAAATCCAAGGCGGGTAACATTGCAGTTGCCCACAACGGCAATCTGGTGAACTACTGGCATCTGCGTCAGAAACTGGAGAATGAGGGCAGGGTATTTCTAACCGATTCCGACACAGAAGTCATATCCCAGCTCCTCTCCATGTATCTGCTGGAGTACGATATCGTTGACTCCCTCAAATTGCTCAATGAACAGATATCCGGAAGCTTTTCCTTCACCATGCTGGTCAACGACATGCTCATCGGCTACCGGGACCCCATGGGATTCAAACCCCTGTGCGTGGGCGAGGCCGACTATGGATACGTGATCGCCAGCGAATCGTGTGCGATCGACTCCACTGGAGCTACTTTTCTGGGGGATGTCGAGCCAGGTCATGCAGTCATAATAAAAGACGGTGAGATCAATTTTGTTAAGATCGGTGATAGCCCCAGAAAAGCTTTCTGCGTCTTCGAGTACATCTATTTTGCCCGTCCCGACTCAGTCATCGATGGTAAGAGTGTTTACGAGGTACGACACAATATTGGAAGAATCCTTGCGAGAGAGAGTCCGGCAGAAGTGGATACCGTATCACCTGTACCCGACAGCGGAACCACATCTTCACTGGGGTATTCCTACGAGTCGGGGATCCAGTATCTGGAGGCATTGATAAAGAACAGGTATGTGGGAAGAACATTCATAATGCCTGCCCAGAAGGAAAGAGAGCTCTCAGTAAGAATTAAAATGAATGCCATCAAAAACAATGTGGAAGGAGAGAGGATAGTTCTGGTCGACGACAGTATTGTCAGGGGAACCACTTCCAGAAAAATTGTGAATATGCTGAGGGACAGCGGCGCCAGAGAGGTCCACTTCAGGGTCGGCAGCCCACCCATTATCGCTCCATGCTATTTCGGAATCGATATGTCCACCAAAGAAGAGCTGATAGCTTCCTTAAAGGATATGCATATGGTTAAAGAGAAAATAAATGCTGATAGCCTTGCATACTTGAGTATAGACGGGTTGCTGGAGGCAGTCGGTTTCGACAAAAAAGATTTGTGCCTTGCCTGCTTAAACGAGAGATATCCGGTAGATATCCCTGCTGAAGAGTATGAGAGGGTTTCTCAAGATCATTGTTGATAAAAAGTTGATCATGGGAGGCGTTCAAATGGATAGAGATGAGGCTCTTGATCTATTAAGAAAATACGTTAGCAATGATAACCTGGTAAAGCACTGCATAGCCACAGCAGCAGTAATGAAGAGGGTTGCAGAAGAGCTTGGTGAGGACGCTCACAAGTGGGAGCTTATAGGTATCCTCCACGATATCGACTACGAAGTTGTGGGCGAGGACATGAGCCAGCACGGCATAAAGGGTGCTGAAATCCTCAGAGAGAATGGGGTGGACGAAGGTATTATTGAAGTGGTGAAGACCCACAACCACACCATCTTCGGCAACTATGAGAGACCCGTAGAGTTCGCTTTACAGGCGGCGGACAGCGTATCAGGTTTGGTGGTGGCTACTGCCCTGGTTAAGGATGGTAAGGTAGGTGAAGTAAAGCCCAAGTCAGTGAAAAAGAAGTTCAAGGACAAGAGCTTCGCGGCAGGCTGTGACAGGGATAGAATTAGAGAGATAGAGAATGTTGGATTAGAGCTTTCTGAGCTTTACAGGTTGGCTATTGATGGGTTGATCGAGGTAAAGGACGAGCTGGGGTTGAAGTAGCCGGGGTCAACAAGTACTAATCATTAAGCCTTAAGATTAGCTGGCATACTTCATCTCCCTTACTTTTTCTATTGGGGCAGAGATAAGTTATACGACTGTTTTATCATGGGTTATCATGAACTCCATTACTTTGCTTTTTAGGCCCATTTCTTACCTCCCAAAAGTATAAGATGCTGAAGTATTGAACTTATTGAAAAAATTAACCATTTTATGAAGGTTAAATCAAATAGGCAACTACATTCATTACAGTTATTGCCCTATACTCTCCTCAAAATATTGTTTTGCTTGCCGCAATTTTAGCCGTTATAACTGCCGGGTTCTCCTCATTAATCGTTGCCTGGTCAAGGGTCTCCTTACGCATGCATTACCCCCACGACGCTATAGGTGGGATTGGATTAGGAGTGCTCTTGGGTTTTTTATTGCCGTATAGTTTTGCCCCTCTGCTGTGGAACAAACTATCAGTTATATGGCTAATTTCAGGCTCTGCAGTTTTCTTCATATCACTATACCTTCTCTCAAGAAGCCAGAGAGCATAAAAATGTGATAATTACTTTTGGTTCTTCCTTAGCTTCAGCTTGTTCCAGGCTTCTCTGGCGTTTTTCCAGCCAGTCCTGAGCATAGTTTTCCAGGGACACTCTGGGCAGGGCGTCTTAAATTACCTACAATCTTCTGGGTCAATTCTCCATTCACTAAATGCTATCCACCAATAAGATTATGGTGCTAAGGTATAACTAAAACCAATACCAACCACTTACAAGCTAACTTAAGCTTTGGCTACTATCTCATCCTCTTCTAGATCTTTTTCATCTAGAATTGATAGAATCGCTAAGTTTAGTTTTTTCAATTCTTTAAATAAATTGTTCTTGTTTATTTTATACATCTTAGCTCTGTTCACTGTTCTTGTGTGCTCAATTAACCCAAAATCTTCGAGTTTCGGCCATAAATCATTTACAGTCTTCCAAGTAGCTCCAGTTTCTCTTGCAACGTCAGCTTTTGAAAAATCCAATTCCCATTCGTCTAATAAGAAATCTAAAATCTTGACGGACGTGTTATCTCCAAACAAGTACTTTAACATATACTCACCTCGTTCATTCGTTCATTAATTAATTATTTAATTATTTAACCATTAGAACTATTTTAATCTTTCCTAAAAGCATGTATAATCATAATAAAATGAAAATTCATATACAGTTCTAAACAAGTTGAGACTTCCATGAGGTATTTAAATCAAAACTGTTCTTATATTTTACTGTGGCAAAATATGACAGAGACAAAATCTTGGACGCTAGAGCAAAAATTCTATGGCGACTATACAGACATAGGTTCATCGGAGGTAAGCACACAGATATCAACAACCTTAGAAAAGGTTTTGCCAAGCATAATTATGACTTAATTATATAATATAGCAACTAAAGAACTTGTTAGAGATGGACTCATAATAGTAAAACCAACTTCATATGGAGAACATGTCTCCATCAACAAGAAAAGACTCTCAGAAGTCGTAAAGGAAATTAAAAACACAGAAGAGATATAAGGGAATCCCTTATTATAGTGGGTCTCGCCTGTTTCCCGTATGCCTTCCTTTCAGCAAGCTTCTTGATAGGTATTGCCTCTTCTATTGCCCTGATTATCGAGATCCCATTTATAGACAGTATTAAATTAAAAAGAAACATGAAGGTTGCTATATCTTCTCGAACACCATAGCGAAACCCATACCGCCACCAATACATAAAGCGGCCAGCCCATACCTAACGTTCCTTCTCTGCATCTCCTTCAGTAGGGTAGTTGTTATTCTGGCTCCTGTGGCTCCTATGGGATGTCCCATTGAGATTCCGCTCCCGTTCACGTTCACTCTGTCATCATCAACATCAAGTTCCAGTTCCTTCAAAACGGCAATAGTCTGAGCGGCGAAAGCTTCATTCAACTCGATCAAATCAATATCATCCATGCGGAGGTTTGCTTTCTTCAGAGCTTTCATTATGGCTGGAACCGCTCCCAGTCCCATATAAGCAGGGTCTATCGCTCCCGAGGCATAGCTAACAACTCTTAAAGTGGGTTTCAGCCCCATTTCATCCGCTTTATGGGAGGAGGTCAACAGCATTGCTGCTGCACCATCGTTGATACCACTGGAGTTGCCAGCGGTAACAGTTCCATCCTTCTTGAAGGCCGGGGGTAATTTGGCAAGATTCTCTACGGTTGTATCTCTTCGGGGATGTTCATCAGCATTCACTTCTATTTCCTGCTTCTTTTGTTTAATTGGCACGGGAATTATCTCCTGCTCAAAAATCCCGTTGTCGGTTGCTTTTATAGCTCTTTTGTGGCTTTGGCAGGCAAGCTCGTCCTGTTCCTCTCTGGATATTTTGTAGAGTTCAGCAAGATTCTCTGCGGTGTAACCCATGTGGTATCCGTAAAAGGTCTCCCATAGGCCGTCGTTGACCATCAAATCGATGACTTCGGAGTTGAACATCCTCATTCCCCATCTGGCCTTGGTCATGGCGTAAGGGGCGTTGCTCATATTCTCCATACCACCGGCAATCACAACACTATTATCTTCTCCTCTAATGCTGGAGGCTGCCGCTGCAAGGGCTTTCAAACCGCTACCACAAACCTTGTTTATGGTATTAGCCGGTGTTTCTTTGGGGATTCCTGCGTAAATAGAGGCTTGTCTGGCAGAATTCTGGCCCAGAGCTGCCTGCAAAACGTTGCCCATTATAACCTCGTCTATCTCTATTTCAGTTCCCGTGTAATCGTGATACTTTTCTTCCAGCTCAATTTTACCTATATTCAGGTTTGAGATATAATTTTCATTTTTGGAGACAGGATTTAACTCCAAATTTTTTAATAACCCCTTTATAACCAGTGAACCGAGTTTCTGCACCGGGATATCTTTAAAGATTCCACCAAATCTTCCAACCGGTGTTCTCGTTGCGTCGATGATTACTGCGTCTGCCATGCCTCTGCTTGCTGAAGGTGGGACTTATAATTTTTTCCCGCTCATCCTGCCATCAACAAACCATCAAGAAAATTTAAGTGTTTGAAAAACTTAGTAGCACTGTGGAGCATCTTGAGAAACTTGAAGACAGAAAAATGGATATCAGGGAGCACCTGGGTGAGCTAAAAACCAGGACCATTCGTATATGTGCCTTTATGGGTGTAGGAATGGCAATCATTTTTTATTTCTCCGGCGGCTTGATAAAAGAGGTGTGGGGAACTATATTCCCCCAAAAACTTGACATGGTGGTGTTTGCTCCCACAGAAATGATCATGGCACAGATCGTCTTCTCTTTCGTATGCACATTCTTTATAGGTTACCCTTACCTGGTTTACGAGCTTTATAACTTCGCCAAACCAGGACTTTACGGACATGAGAGGTCCTTCGTAAAAACCTTCTTGCCTTTTTCTTACATTTTGTTCTTGATGGGTACTGCACTCTCCTACTTCGTAGTGATCCCCAGGGTTTACAGTCTGGCAACACTCAACTATTTTGGAGCTGAACCATATCTCTCCATTCAGGCATCGCTTTATGGAATGTTCAAGATCTTTCTGGCCTTTGGCCTGACCTTCCAGATACCTGTGCTGGCCACCATAGCAGTAAGGCTGGGCATGATCGATGCCGCATGGTTGAGGGGAAAGAGACTGATCCTTTACATAGCGGTGTTCATATTGGCCACCAACATCACATTCGATGTATCTGGGCTGAGCCAGCTGGTTATCCTTGGGCTGGTGGTTATAATGTACGAGCTGAGCATATTGCTGGCTTCATTGATGGAGAGGACCAGGAAAAGAGAAGAGACCGGCGAATACAGCCATAGAACCCCTACAAGATAGCTGCAAGTTTCAACCTATTTGGAGGTTCAAAACATTTTAACATTATAGCGATATCGGGATAACATTATAGCGATATCGGGATCTTGATGGGATAATTATTTATTGGTTAGAAGGTGCAGCCAGATACTGAGAAATCAGAATATATTACTTAACAGTAAAATTTGAGTATTTGTAACCAAAGCTGGAAGAACAGTTAAGTTAAAACAGGCAGAATTAAGTTAAACAGCGGGATTAAGGTGTTTGCGATGCTAATAGTAATCTCGGGGGCAGGTGAGGTTGGATACAATGTGGCAAAAGATCTCTCCCACAATTATGAGGTTGTGGTCATTGAGAGAGATGAGAAGAGGGCCACTGAGGTGGATAAGCTCAACGTGGAAGTTATTGAGGGGAATGCTGCCAATCTCGAAGTCCTGAAGAAGGCCAGAATATATAATGCAGATTTCTTTCTGGCAGTTACGGGTCAAGATGAGATCAATCTGCTTTCCGGGGTCGCTGCCAAAAACTTGGGCGCCAAGAAAACTATTGTACGGGTAGGAGATCCAGAATACGTTGACAGGCCAGTAGTTAAAAACCATTTCATGGGTTATGATCTTGTAATTTGCCCTCAACTGGCTCTGGCAAATGCCATAGCCAATCTGGTGACCACCCCAGGTGCTGTTGAATTTGTCTCCTTTAGCGGGGGGAAAATCGACATGGTCGAACTGGTGATCCCCCCAGATTCCAATATAATAGGCAAAAAGATTTCAGAGATAAAGTTACCTCAAAATATAATCCTTACAGCAATATATAGAGAAGGGGAGCTGATAGTACCCAGGGGAGATACACAGATACTTAAAGGAGATAAGATCTCTGTACTGGGGAGATCGGATAGCATTGGTAATATCACAGAAATTTTCGGGAATCCAGTTACCAGAAATGTGTTTATAGTGGGAGGAGGTATCGTAGGAAGTTACGTTGCCAGGATCATCGATAAGAGCAACCTTAACATCAAACTAATAGACTCAGACCCTGAATTGTGTGAAGATCTGTGTGGCCTGCTGAAGAGAACCAGGGTGATAGTAGGAGATGGCACCGATCTCGATTTTCTCAAAGAAGAAGAGGTGGACAAATCTGATGTGGTGATCAGTGCTACTGACAGTGACGGTCAGAATCTCCTTATCTCCCTTCTGGCCAAAAACCTGGGGGCAAAAAAAGCTATTGCCAGAGTAGAAAAGGGACTATACGCAAAATTGTTTGAGAAAGTAGGTGTAGATTCCGCACTCTCACCCAGGACCATAGCTTATACTGAAGTTATGAAGCTATTCAGGAGGATGAATGTAGAAACCATCGCAGATGTAGAAAAAGGAGAAGCTGCGGTTCTGGAAGTAACAGTGGAGAGTCAAAAAGTATCGGGTAAGATGGTGAAAGACATCAAACTACCTAAAAGAGCGCTCGTAGGTGGAATTTTGAGAGGCGAGGATTGCCTCATCCCCCAGGGAGATACGGAAATAAAGATGGGGGATAAACTTCTAATATTTACTACTTGGGATCAAATAGAGAGAGTAGAGTCGAGTCTGTCTTGAGGAGAATACCATGAATATCCGGCTGGTTCTCAATTTTCTGGGGAAAATTCTTATCTACTTTACAGGAATCTTGATCATTCCTCTCATTATTGCCCTCTACTATGGGGAGTCCTACACGCCCTTTATAGTCCCTATGGTAGTTTCCATCCTTCTGGGTGGTTTATTTGTCCTTCTTAAACCTGAAAGTGATGTTTTCAGGTACAAGGAGGGTCTGGCAATAGTCGGTCTGGGATGGTTCCTCATTTCTCTTATAGGCTCTTTTGTATTCATAACCATAGGAGTTCATCCCATAGACGCTCTTTTTGAGTCGATGTCAGGCTTCACCACCACAGGCGCCACCATATTCGATTCTGTAGAGTTTT
>CAZQTT010000049.1:0-19429 GCA_964596255.1 uncultured archaeon | reverse complement strand
ATTAGCCATAAATATTCTAAAGCCCTGCTAATATTATTACTTTACGATGTACTGAGAATTGTTTTGGACAATTGTCGCCATATACTAAAGTGAAAAACGGGGTAAGATCTGAATACAGATTCAAAAACTGTAAAAGTCAAGACAAATCAGGACAGGAGGAAATCAGAAAAATAGTTTTAGCACCAATTTGAGAAAAATTGAAGTACTTATCTAAGATTGGCCGGTTAACAATTCAGCCTCTTGGGTTTTAGAATATGTCGATTACTGAAATTTTTTAAAAACCGGTTATCCACAATTATTTAAATTCCAATTTATATGTGAGTTTATGGTCAAGAAGGTTATAATTGATGCTCAAGGGAAGAAGGTTTTCCTCCTGGGTAATGAAGCCATAGCGCGGGGAGCTATAGAAGCCGGAGTGGATGTAGTTGCCACATATCCGGGTACTCCTTCATCTGAGATTGCTGATACTCTCGCTTTAGCCTGCTCACCTTTAAGAGGGAGAATGGATTACTATATGGAGTACTCCACCAATGAGAAAGTAGCTTTTGAAGTTGCTGTGGGAGCATCTCTTGCCGGAAAGAGGGGTATGGCCATAATGAAGCATGTTGGAGTCAATGTGGCTGCTGATGCTTTGGTTAGTTTTGCTCAAGTTGGGGCCAGGGGAGGAATGGTTTTGGTCTCCGCCGATGATCCCGGAATGCACTCCAGTCAGAATGAGCAGGATAATCGATGGTACGGAAAATTTGCCATGATCCCCGTTATCGAGCCCAGCAGCACACAGGAAGCCAAAGAACTCACGGAGCTATCGTTCAAAATCTCCGAAAAATTTGGGCTGCCGGTGATCCTTAGGACTGTTACCAGGTTGAGCCACTCTCGTGGTGTGATCACACTGGGAGAGCTCCCTCAAAAAGAGATGGAGAAAGTGAATTGGGAGAGCAGTATAAAGACCGATGTTCTGCTCCCGGCCCATGCCAGAATCCAGAAAGTAGAACTACAGGATAAACTATCCAAAGCTCAGGAATACCTTTCCAAGTCAGCCATAAACTGGATCGAATCCGGTAGCGGGAATACCGGAGTTGGTGTGATTGCAAGTGGATTGAGCTATACTTATGTAAAAGAGGCGGTGGAGGAGTTGGGGGCCGATTTGCCTATTTTAAAACTTTCTTCTACTTATCCCATACCAGAAAAACTCATTGAAGAGTTCCTGGATGGATTGGATGGAGTTATCATAGTCGAAGAGCTGGACCCGTTCATCGAATGGCATGTAAGGGCTATGACCAACGGTGTGGAGATTTACGGTAAGAACAACGGATACTTCCCCCTCAACTCCGAGTACAATATTAGCATTGTGGAGCAGGGGATTGGCAAAGTGCTGGAGATGGAGACCAGTGTAAATTATACACATATTGAGGAGAGATCAAAGAAGATTGCTCAGAAAGCCCCACCTCGACCACCTGTTTTATGCCCTGGATGCCCCCACACGGCTACCTATTACGCCATCAAGAAGGTTGCCAAGGAAAAGAGAAATGCTGCCCTTCCCAGTGACATTGGATGTTATACGCTGGCCGCCACCAAACCTCTGGAAGCTGTAGAGACCTGTATCTGCATGGGAGCCAGCGTCGGTGTATCCAACGGATTGAGCTATGTGGTGGACAACCCTGTTGTGGCCACTGTGGGGGACTCTACGTTCATACATACCGGAGTCCCGGCATTGATCGATGCTGTTTACAATCAGGCGCACTTCGTTCTGGTGGTGGTGGATAACAGAACCACGGGTATGACCGGCCATCAGCCGCATCCAGGAACTGGAACTCGTCCATGTGGTCTAGAAGGAAAGGAAGTAAGTATTGAAGGTATAGTTAGAGGGGTGGGCGTTGATTTTGTAGAAGTAGTGAATCCCTACGATATACGCAAAACAAAGGATACTTTGAAGAAAGCTCTGGACCATAAGGGAGTTTCAGTAGTGGTATCCAGGATGCCGTGCTCTCTTATCTGGCACAGGCAGAAGAAAAAATCGGGGGAAAAAGTTCCGGTTTATACCGTGACTGACGACTGCAATATGTGTATGGAATGCATAACTTCCTTTACATGCCCGGCAATCTCTATCAAGGGAGATAAGGTGGCCATCGATGAGAACATGTGTGTAGGATGTGGTGTATGCAGCAGGATCTGCCCTGAAAAGGCGATAAAGATCTGTCATCAGGACATCTGCTGGGTTAGAGGAGGAGTTTGCAACCAAATATGTCCTGAAAAATCCATCAAATTCAGGTAAGCAAAAGGTGTTATCATGAGTGTCAAAATGGATAATGAGAAGTTCAATGTCCTTCTGGTTGGTGTGGGTGGCCAGGGAATCATTACATCGGCCATGATCCTGGGTGAGGCTGCCTTAAATGCTGATATTAACGTTCTGGGAGCCGAGACCCACGGAATGGCACAGAGAGGTGGTAGTGTAGAGGTACACATAAGACTGGGCAATGTTTACTCTCCACTCATTCCCCTAGGAGGAGCCAATACTGTAGTCTCTCTGGAGCCAGTAGAGGCTCTAAGGTTTTCTCGCTATTTCAAGGAAGGCTCCAGGGTGGTTCTCAATACCAGAAGTATTGTCCCCCTATCTACTTCCATGGAGGGTCTGGAATACCCGTCCATTGAGGAGATAACTGAGACACTTGAGGGCATAGGTTGTGAGGTCTTCTCCTTTGATGCCACAGCCGTTGCCGAAAGAGTGGCCAGGGCTCAGGCTACCAACGTAGTTATGCTGGGAGCATTATCCAAAGCGGTAGAGCTACCATTCGATATAGAGGATTTAGAAGATGGCCTAAAGCAGGTACTACCTGAGAAATTGCACAATATGAATGTTAAAGCTTTGAGATCAGGGTATGAAGCTATATAGCCAATTTATTTAAATTATCGTTTCTTGCCATTTGTTCATCAATCATCTGGAGAGTAAATAAGACGCAATCAGCAAAAATATGACTCCACCTATACCCATAAACAGCAAAGGATAGCTAAACGTGGTTAATGAATTGACAAAATAAGGATACACCATGAATAAAACGAAAGAGACCGAGAATATATAGCCCCATTGCATGACAGTTTCCTTGCTGAATTCTACTTTTTCGGAGGTGAACCAGAAGATTTGGGAGAATATGAACATCCAGGTTATGGTCAATAATTCCAGAAATACGCTGGTACCCTCGTACGGACTGAAGACGGACCTCACGTATTGTGATAAGCCTTTGTAGCCCACAACATAAGCGGAATCCAGTAAACTGTAAAAAGTCTCGCTGTTGGCCAGAAACACACCTGAGCAAACGATCAGCAACAACACGTAGTGGAAAATACTGAACGGGTTGTCTTTTCTAATCAAAAATATCAGGGGAACTAACAATAATGGAATGAAGAACAGGTCTGAAGAATAAAAAGAGGAGAAAGGTGAAACGGAGTATACTTTAACGGCGTATAGAACTGCAGCCTCTGCCAGAGCCAGGTTTACAACCGAAACTAAGAGTCTCTCCCTCATTTAATAAATATCCATCCTCACATCTTTTACTCTTTACCCTCTTCGCCTTTTTCTGCTTTAACCTCACCCTCACCGTAATAATACTCTTTCTTCTTTTTCTTTGCTTTTTCCTCTTCACCTTCGTAGTAATATTTCTTTTTTTCCTCCTTTTCCTCGTTCCCCATTTTTTAACACCCCTATCAATTATTTATATTATAAATCTACTTTAAACTTTCCCCCCGCAAACCATAACTGATAGTGTATCTCCTGTTCATTCGAAATTATGCTGGTTAAATTCTTATCTAATATGTTGGTGTGGAAGTATAGGGTAAAAGGTGTATGTTTATTCATATCAAACGAACATAGAAGTATTCAACTTCCAGCTTCCAAAGGATTAAAATCATATCAAAAATTAATATTAAGAGAGACTGTCTCCCTTTACCTTTGCTCCTCTCTAACACAGCCCCAGTCTCTCTTTTTAACTAAATTAATACCTCTCCAACCGGTCTTCAATATTAATTAGGAATCCCCATATCAATAATACTAATTGATTTTAAGTCTATGATTATTATATAGTGTTGACAAGTGTTTGCAAACCCCAAACCCTTTCTACTCGTTTCACAGTCTTCACTAATATATTTAACAATTATCTATCCTTAAAATTAAAGAACAATAGTAAAAGAGGTTATCTCTAATTTTTATCCATCTTGTGGGGTATATGAACCTTTATGGGGATTATAATAGTAAAATAGTAAAATCAAAATAGTAAAACTTAACACTGTCCTTAGTTGCTAATTTGAATACCAGTTCTCTGAAAGCTTTTTTACACTTATGACACAACATTCTCTTAAATTAGGTAAAGATGTTATATAAGTGTTAATTGAATAGTCTGCAAAGGAGTAAATTGATGAGAACATTTGTAACTGGTGCTACAGGCTTTATTGGAAGAAGACTGGTCGAAGCGCTGGCCGGTAAAAACCATGAGCTATACTGTATAGATAGAAGAAAGAAGTGTATGGAGCTCCAGAAGCTATATGGTGGAAAAGCTTTTGTGGGGGATATCACAAATAAGGAGACCCTTATGGGTAGTATGGGGGGTTGTGAACAGGTAGTCCACCTCGCCAGCAACGCCTCTTTCTGGGAGCTGTACAAGCAGAGGTATACCGACATCAATGTGCTGGGCACCAGAAACGTAATGGAGACTGCCATGGAGCTGGGAGTATCCAGAGTAATCCACATAAGCTCAGCACTGGTGTATGGGAATACCCCGGACCGCCCCTTTCGAGAGGACAGCCCTGTTGGCGATGTAAGGTATAGTGAATATGCCAGAACAAAATATGAGGGAGAGAAAGTGGCATGGGATTACTACAGAAAGGGACTGCCTTTGATAGTGTTGTATCCCGGGTCTGTGATAGGTCCGGGCGACATAAAGGGGTCGGGCAGATATATCCACGATGTAGTCCACCGCAAACTACCGGCACTATCTTTGCTGAATTCTGTCCATACTTTCGTTTATGTTGCTGATGTGGTGGAGGCGATAGTTAATGCACTGGAGAAAGGCAATCCGGGAGAAAAGTATCTGGTGGGTAAGTACCAGCTCTCCGTTGGGGAGTTTGTGGGGTTGGTGAGCCGGTTATCTGAGGTTGACCCACCCCGGCTACGTGTTCCCGACCCTATTGTTTTGTGGTCTGCTGCTTTGCTAACTGCTTTATCTCATTTGACCAGAAGGCCGCCTCTCTGGGGCATGTCTGTGGACTGGGTGAGGTCTATATATCATGGAATGGTTTTTGATGGAAGCAAAGCTGAAGAAAAGCTGGGGATCAATTATACACCTATTGAGGAGGCGGTGGAAGAAGCAATCGAGGCTTATAAATCTTAAACCAAACAAAAAAGCGCTTGAGCAATCCTCCTTCAAAGAAAAACTGTTTTAAAATAATCTTTTTTAATTCAAAAATATTGTTAAGGAAAGCTTATATTATTTTGCATTAGAAGACGTTGCAGGGGGGTTTAGGAAATGAAAATCGAAAAGGTCAGAAAAGCTATAAAAGGCGCCTGCAAGTGCGGTTCCTGATGGAGCCTATGAAGAAACAAGTCTTCATCTTTATCCTATTCTTGTTACTGTTACTCTGTCCTGTAGCAGCTCATGTGTCCATGCTCCCTCCAGAGAAGAGTGGGGTGGAGAACGCCATTTTTATTGAAGACCCTCTCAAGTCGTGGGCTGTTTATGGAGAATCAAAGGATAATGAAGCCGATTATTATGCATTTGACCTTGAGCAGGGAGACCGGCTGAAGCTGGCCTTATTTTCTACTCGGGCCTATTTTTGGGGTAGATTGGCTTTGATGGGTCCGAAGACCCAATCGTCGGGATCAGTCCCAGAATACGTTGAGATTCCATCAGGATATAATGTATCGGTTATTCAACAAATTAAACCTATGCAGGCAGAATATGAGCCTTTTTCGCCCACCAGCTATTACTATTTTGCAGAGTTTGACACCACGGTCGAGAGACCGGGCACGTATTACCTTGCTGTTTTCTCTCCAGTAGAAGAGCATTACGGGCTTGTTGTGGGTTACAGGGAAAACTATAATCTTTTCGAATGGGTCCGCGTTCCTCTGGATATGGTTGGTGTTCGTCTGTGGGAAGGTCAGTCCATTTTAATGGTCCTGGCTCCAGTACTGGGAACAGTTTTGGTCGGCGGAACAGTTTTGAGCCGTAATCTCAACTCTACCGGCTCTCCCAAATGGATTTGGGGATGGCTGGGTGGCGTAGGCGGATTTTAATCATGGGAAGCGTACTAACGCTGTTCCAGACGACTGTAGCCCTCACTCGAGCTCCTATTGTCTCTGAAGTGGTATTGACCATATTTTTCATGGTTGTTTCCATTGTTCTGGGGGGTATACTAGTTCGTATTTCATTGAAAGACCATTTCACTCGCAATGATAGGTTTTTCATGGTTGTGCTCGCCATATTTTCTTTACTGGCATGGTCAGGGTTTTACATAGGGCCGGCGCTGGTAGCAGCCGTTGCCCTAACAGGTAAGTCATAAGTCATAAGTCGTGAGAAATAAACTGATTTAAACTGAAATTTTAGCTATTATCGACAGCGACCTCTAATCACTTGAGGAACATATAAATATTCTTTTACTTTACAATGAAGAATAGCGACCCGAACATCTATCAGGGATTAATAGGGTTGATTAATACCGGGGTAGATAAAAAATGGTCAAAGGACTTGATGCGGGGACGGTAAATATTGTTCTTGCGGAAAAACAGGAAGGTTCCGCTGCCTTTGCCCGGCAAAGAAACGCATATCTTGATATTGATGATAACGAGCTTACCAGAGCTATGTTCGATTCTGCAAGGGTTCTATTCATGGAGAAGGATGGCAAGACCCTCATACTGGGAGAAGATGCAGTAAAATTGGCCAGCATTCTTAAAAGAGAAGTAGTGAGACCTGTTAAGCATGGGCTAATCACACCTGAGGACAAGGATTCACTCTCCACGTTAAAGGTTATTGGGGAAAAAATAGTTCCCCCCGCGGAAGATAATGAGATAATGTGTATCTCTTCTCCGGCAAAACTCATTGACTCCCATATCGACGTGAATTACCACAAAAAAACCCTCAAAGCTATGGCAAAGAAATGGGGATATGAAGTCATCCAAATTGACGATGGTCTGGCAGTAATATACTCGGAGCTGGGGAAACACAGTTTTACGGGAGTAGGAATAAGTGTGGGGGCAGGTTACACCACTGTTACCGTTGCCTGCAGAGCCACTCCCATTGCGTCTTTTAGTCTTGCTAAAGGCGGTGATTGGATTGAAAAGGAGGCAGCATCTGCAACGGGATTGAGCAAATACAAGGTAAATTCAATAAAAGAAGATAATTTCTCTCTCGACTCCCAATTCGAAATGGGCAGTGTAGAGGGGGCTTTGAACATCTACTACGAAGCCTTAGTGAACTACATCCTCAGCAATTTCCAAAAAGAGCTGACAGAAGTAGATCTGCCTCAAACTAAGTTCCCTGTTGTTATCGCTGGGGGCACGGCACATACAGAAGGATTTGTGGAGTTGTTCAAGGAGAAATTGAGCGAGTCGGAACTACCCCTGACCATCAGTTCCGTAGG
This sequence comes from uncultured archaeon, assembly GCA_964596255.1. Lineage (GTDB taxonomy): Archaea > Halobacteriota > Archaeoglobi > Archaeoglobales > Archaeoglobaceae > JdFR-22. The sequence continues at coordinate 11,806 of CAZQTT010000049.1, read as the reverse complement.
TCGAGCCAGAGAACCGATATATACCGTCGCCAGGGGATGTTTGATATCCGCATTGACCACACAAAGCGCAACCAAAGGCAATGCAGAAACCAAAACCAAAACAGCAACGAAAACTGGAAACGGAGGAAGCACTGGAACTGGAACTGGAACAGAAAAAGAAGCAGGAATAGGAACGGAAACTGTAGATTTGAGACCAAAGAGGGAGCCTAAAAGGATTAGCATATCTTCCCGAAAGCATCCACCTCAAAAGATTCTGGCGAGGTCTATGGCCAATAAGCCGTGTGTATCATCTGATGGGGTTGTGGTGGGCACTGTCCACAATTTCACTGTGGATACGGACTCCGGATCTTTGAAGGACCTGTGGATAAAGCCCAGAAGCAATATATCCTTTTTGAGCACCTATAGAGGTTTATACGTGATCCCTTTTGAAAACGTAAGGTCTACGGAAGAATATATTGTGATAAAAACCCTGAAAGTGGAATGAGAATTAATAAATTGGTCAATAAAAAACAAAAATATTAATCGAACATCGAAAATATTGTACACACAACCCCCAGAAAACATGGTCAATTACGTTCTGAGGATCAGGTGACAGAAATAAACTGGATATACATATTTTTAACGCCCCTTTTGATACATCGATAATGATTTAAATATTAAAAAAGTAGAAGGGGATAGAGAAAATATGTTGAGCAAGATTTTGAAGATTGGAATTGGAGTATTGATTACGATGCTGTTGATCACAGCCAATGCCAGCGCACTCGACTCGAGTACTATGCAGTCCGATAATATTGCACTGAAGCTTCTTGACATAAAGGACGAAACAGGGGATACTATTACCATCAATTATGGAGAGACATTCAAGGCGGAAGTCACGTATTCCGCTGACTCAGATTCGACTCAGTATCTTGATCTGAAGGATAGAGATAATAATAATGAACGGGTTAAGCGTTATACACTGGACTCAACAGGAGCACAGACCGTGAGCATATCGAGTTCGGACTATGGTGCTGTCACCAACTTTACAATTGTAGTGTATGCCGGAAAAAATGATGAAACCTTAAATACTACTGCTGAGGGAAAAATTATCAAGGCAGATATTTCGGAACCCCAAATCGATTTGAGTGTCAAGAACCCCTCCAAATCGATTGCGAAGGGTGACAAACTTAGAATATCGGGGACCATAACTGCAGTGGAATATACGTGGCAAATAACAGGCCCATACGACAGCAGTAAATTCCATGAGCTTGCCAATAATGTGGATGTACTTTCAGGCACTCAGCAAACGGTCAGCTCTGGCTCGGAAAGTGCAACTGTGGACGCAAGCGATCATGATATAGAGTTGAATATCCCCACGCATGTTATACTGGAGAATTGCGGGGGTGATACAGGCTCATATACTTTCCAGGTGTGGAACAGCGATTATCCTGACGCAAAAGAATCCATCGACTTTAGCGTTGAGGAACTGGACGTTTCCGTAACGCCCGGGAAGACCACGGTTAAACTGGGAGAGACCCTGGAGGTTACCGGCAACACCAATGTGGCAGAAACGAACAGCGCTTACGATGATACCTCAATTGGAGATAATGGAGTAACTATCTATGTCTATAATAGCTCTCAGGATGAAGCCCAGGACCTGGTAGCAAGTTTTCCTGTAAACGTCAAGAGTGATGGAAGCTTCGAAAAAGACATTGATTTCGATCTGGATTGGGATGCGGACACCACCTACAGAATAAAGGCAGTGGTTACTACCGGAAGTGCTTACTCCCAAGACGGTTCAGCATATGTTGAGGTAGACTATCCGGAGGTAAGTTTTTCGACGAGTGATGTAAGCTTCTCCCGAGGAGAGAAGGACATCAGTTTTAGAGGACAAGCGAGTCTATCAGCTGGAGAGTCCGTTTATTTGAGCACATCTGACCTGGCCCAGTTTATAGCTTCAGACTCCTATAGTACCGTCACAAAAGGGGGCACTCAATATGTGAAAGCTCTTGTGGGTGCGGACGGTTCATGGCAGACCGAAGATATGGACGTTAAAACGGATGCATCTGTGGGATCATATGCAGTCAAAGCATACATATTCGACCCTCAAACCGGCTCTCAGCTGGATGAAGAATCTATTAAGGTCAATATCGTGGAACAGGGGCTAAGCGCGAATATCGATAGGACATCCGTTCCCAAAGGAGGAGAACTCAAGATAGAGGGATCCACCACAGTTGACACTGTTTTCATATTCTGCAGTGAATCTGATGTGTTCCAGGATGTAACTGAAAACCCTTCGGGCACCTATACTGTAAGGTCTGCAGACATGGATGTTGGCGTAACCGATAATAAATTCTCCAAGACATTGAAGGTGAACGCCCAAAACGTTGATTCCGGAACCTACACTTTATACGTTTACGCACCCTCATCTCCCGATACGATAAAGGTCAACGAGGACCAGCAGAAAACATTCTCTGTAACTGTCAAAGAATCCGGATTTGAGAGTGTACCGGGGAGCGTTACCATGATAAAAGGAGGTAAAGTAGAGCTGGAATTTACTGTTCCAGATGTGTCAAGGAATGATGTGTATGCCGAATTCACTTTTAGTGGCTCCGGGATCAAGATAAATCCTGACGAATACAGTCAATTCGAAAACCAGTTGCCGGATAAAAATGGAGTTATCGACTTGACACTCTATCCGTTCTGGTACTCTCCATCTGGCATGGATATACTGGAATCAGATTACAACACCTCGTCTTCAGAGGCCATGGGTAATTCTATACTATTGCCAGCCGGTGACTATGTTTTAACAGCCGAATTATTCACTAAGGACCCTGTAACGTCATTAGAGGAGCTTGAAATACCTGTCAAGGTTGTAGAGCCGGATATTAATGTTGATGTGCCAAGAGAGGTCAAACTTGGTGACGAGCTTAAATTAACTGTCAAAACCAATAGAGGAGAAAATTACGATGGGATCTACGTGATTATAGGGAGGACAATGAACCCCATATCACAGAGAGTGACCACTAACGCAAATGGAGATGCCACAGCGACTTTTGAGACCCGCAGTCTTGGATTTGGGAGCTACCAGGTTTACGTCAGGGATACCATGAGGACAATCCATCCTGACTACGATGTAGAAGACTTCTACAACTGGGATCCGGCAACTGAGAGGGATAAATGGGTAAATGACGACATCCGTAAGGTCACAACAGTAAGCGTTGTGGAGAAATTAACAGTCACTCCAACCACAACCCCTACCACTACCACAACCCCTACTACAACCCCGACCGCCACCGCTACACCGTCTGCTCCAACCACTACACCAGTAACCACACCCACTGCAACTCAAACACTCACAGAGACTCCACAGGCACCTACTCCTACCCCGACAACAACCACGCCTATTCCACCTATAACTGATATCCCTGGTTTTGAACTGGTGTTCGCTCTGGGAGGAATGCTGGCAGTAGCATATCTTTTGAGCCGCAGAGATTAACCATAACAACCAATACCTTAACCAATACCTTTTTTTATTTTAATTTTCAAGGAAATACGGGGGTTGTTGAAATGAGGGGAACCGGATATCTAAAGTGGTGTTCGCTGAATTTTTTTCTGCTTTTGGTGGCAGCTTTATCGATTGCAGTATCAGGATGTACGCAGGAGCCATTCCAGGAACCTAAGACCATGTCGTATTCTTATTCGTTTGAAGAAGGTATGGAGGGTTGGGTTAGCGATGGAACCGATCTGGACAACCCGCCGGTGAACTGGTCTGTGGAGAGGTCTCAAAAGCTTGCTTATGGAGGCGATTCATCCGTCATGCTCTACCTGGACAATGTGAACGATGCCGGGAAGATATGGATGGAAAGGGAATTCGATGTTTCCCCTGACACTCTATACAACGTTAGTGTTTCTTATATGTTCGCTACTGGAGATTTTGGAGACGTCAACCTGTTCACCATCATAACTGGGGTATCCCCAGAGTCGCCGGAAGAGGCTGGCGACCTCACCTTCCAGGGAGATACGGGAAATCATATGGATGAGCGGGGAGTTGTGTGGCTGGAAAAAAACTACAATTTTAAGGTTCAATCCAGCTCTAATGGAAAGCTCTACGTCAGCATTGGAGTGTGGGGGACCTGGGAAACACCTCGCCTGTATTATGTGGACAGTGTAGAAGTCAACTTTACGCCAGCTGAACAATAAAATTATGGCAGCGACTTCAAAATTATAAGATTATAAAATTATAATCCATCTTTATTTTTTAAGTTAAAATTAAATCTTCCAGAGAGTACATTTTCTGCAGCTGTCATTGGGTCTTGACCCGCATACAGCGCATATCTCACTTGTTTTTCCTAATACGTGTTTTCTATCCACCTTTTTTGCTATCACTGCAAATTAAACCCACTAATCTAGCATATATATTCTTATCGGTATCTGTTCTATGGTCATCATATGGAGAAGTATTATTATAAAAAATCTCTTCTTATGAGTGTATGGAGAAGTATTTTGAGCCTTTGTGGTAACTTTTGGTTTTTTTAAAGAGTTCTAAAGGTTTGAATATAATTAAGGGGTTGATCATACCTTATGAGTATAGCCTTCTTTAAATACACATATTTTTCAATAAGTTTGCCCCAATGTTAATTAAGGTGTAGATTGATTATCAAGTACTGGAACTGGAGGTAAAATTATGTCTTTAGAAGATGTTGTCTGTCCATCATGTAAGTCCCCGGGGGAAAGATCCGGTGGGACAGGAGAGAATCTGGCCAGATATGTGTGTCAGTCGTGTGGTCATGTGTGGTGGGAAGCAGAAGATACCATCTATAAGAACGAGTTCTTCAACGAAGTAATAGATTTCTTTCAACAGGAGTTAGATTCTGCAGAGAAGGGACAAATTAGGAACTATTCAGAACACGATGCAAAAAAATTTCTGGGGATAGCTAAAGGTAGGGATTTGGACATGCTCTCAAACGAATGGGAATACCTGGTTAAAACAGAAGACGGAAACTACTACTGGACCAACAAAAAAGACGACTTCGCTCGAGTAATCTAAAGAAATTTTTAGGATAGGGGTAAGATCAGAACCCCTCTCAATATTTTATAGATATTTCTTCTATATTTCTGTCAATCCTCTTGGTTATCTCTTCTGTTAGGTGTGAATGGTAGTTCTTTATGGAGAACACTCCGTAGGTAGTGTCCCTTACATTTATCTTGCCCTTGACTATTAGCTGAGCACCCTGCTGGCTGTTAAAGACCACTGGAACGTTTTCTCCACCAAATTCTGCCTTAACGAATTTCTGGAAGTATGTTGTGTTACCCGTTGAAGAGAAAAAGAAGAGGACATCAACTTCTGCTTGAGAGTAGAATGGAGTGTAGAATACATCGGTCCGCAGGACTTTGGCACCAACGAAAGGACCATCAAATTCTTCCTTGAGATTTATAAAGGATCGGACTTCTCCACTCTGCTGAAGCTCTTCTTTCAACCCCTTTTCCAGCTCATTGCCGATGGGGTCTCCTCTCACCACATGGAGGTAAATGTTTTGGAGCTCTACCTCCGGCTCGTTGGTGGAGAAACTCTCCACCTGCTGATTGGCAATAGTCTCACTCCGGTATAACCCAAAATTGAGGAAGATGAACGAAAAAATCACCACAATCAAGATTAGAGCCAAAAACACTACAATTTTCTTTCTCTGTTCCATCAAATTGAAAGACCTCCTTTACTCTCAACTAACTATTTTGTAAATTGATGAAAGTCAGTTGTGAACAGATGAGGTATAAATAGTTTTTAGGTAACTCATTCAGACAGAAATCCTGCATTCAATACCTAATTGAGGATGTTAATAGGAGCGATGTGGACTACTTCTTGCTTGAGAAACTCTGTTACTTATACAAAATAATTAAGTTAAATAATTAAATAATGAATTTATAAATAATTTAATAAATAAATAATTAAATTTTCTTTCTAATGGCCTTAATCTTATTGAGCAGTTCTTTTGAGGTTTTTCCCTTTATCGATTGTCTTCTTACCGAAGAATTCTTTTGTAGACCACTCATCTGATTGGAGTTTAGTGGAGCAAATCCGGCTGCAAGCAACTCATTCAATTCATTGTCCGATAACAAGTCTTTTAGCTCATCAGTATTTATGTATACCTTCTGCTCCTTCTTATCTACGAGTACCTGGGTTCTGAAACCCTCTTCAAAATTGTTTGGTGTTTTACCCTCATATACCTCCAGAGGATTGTAAAAGACATCACATGATTTGCATTTTTTACTTTTGTAAGAGGGTGTGTAGTGCATACATCGAAAACACCAGTTTCTTTCGATAGCATAATCTGGCCTAACCACTTTTTTCGCCCTCATCTTATTTCGTTTTGGAAAATTTTAATTTTTTACGGTTGAGGTTGAGGGTTGAGGGTGAACATTCAACTACATCTAATTTTTCCTTTTTAGTCCATTTGGAATAATAATCATAGAATAGAAAGAATTGGGAAGTGGATTGGAAGCCGGTCATAATTCCTTCGCCACAATCTTAGAGATTTAACTAAGGAGTAAACCCGATTTAAGCAGTTTTAAATTCACCAAAATAACTGGATATATTATAATAAATTAATTAATATAATTAAATTCTGATCGCTATTTGTTATTTCGTCACCCTATGAAGTCTATTCCGTGTCTCTTGGTCACTTCTTCACCGCTCTTGCCCAGAATCTGGGGAGAACTTACTCCGGTGACAATCAGCATGGTCCTCATGGTGCTTCCAATTTCAGGGTCTACCATGGCACCCCAGATAATCCTCGCATCAGGGTCGGCTCGGGAGTACACTTCCTGCACTATAGCCTCTGCTTCTTCAATGGTCATGTCCGGACCACCGGTAACGTTTACCAGGGCTTCCTTAGCGCCAGACATATCAACTTCAAGCAGAGGGCTCTTTAGAGCACTTGTTACCGACTCTCTTGCTCTGTCTTCTCCGTCAGCTTCTCCTACACCAATCATGGCTACACCGCCCTTCTCCATTACAGTGCGGACATCAGCAAAGTCCAGATTGATCAAAGCCGGTTTGGTTATTAGCTCCGCAATTCCCTTTACAGCTCTCAACAAAACCTCGTCTGAAATCTTGAAGGCGGTGTGCATGGGATAATTGGGTACTACTCTGAGAAGTCTATCATTGGGGATAACGATTACTGTGTCCGAAGCTTCGCGCAGTCTTTCCAGTCCTGCTTCCGCATTAGACATCCTTATTGCTCCCTCGGCTGAAAATGGTGTTGATACTACAGATATAGTCAGGCATCCCGCTTCCTTTGCGGCTTCAGCTATGACGGGTGCGGCACCGGTTCCAGTACCTCCTCCCAATCCACAAGTGATAAAAATTAGGTCAGCCCCTTCAATCAACCTTCTAACTTCTTCCTCACTCTCGTTTGCAGATGATTCACCGATCTGAGGTAAACTGCCTGCTCCCAGTCCTCTGGTTTTCTTTTTTCCAATAAGAGATCTTCTATGAGCCTGGCTATAATATAAGTGTTGTGCATCAGTATTTACAGCTATAAGCTCTGCACCCTCAATTCCGTCCTCATACATTCTGTTTACAGTATTACAACCGGCTCCTCCTACACCAAGAACCTTAATATCTGTTTTGAGCTCCTGAAGCATTTGAACAATTTCTTCTTCATGGGAGCTTTTTTGATCATTTACATTCCCGCCTTGCCTATGAGAATCCATAAATAAACCCCTCTTTATCAGCCTTAAACTGATATTTTGTTATAAAAACTCTTCACGAACTATATAAACCTTTTTGGACAGCACTCTTTTGATGCACAATCTGTTACAACCTCCGATTGCTCTCTATTTAATATAAAATAATGAATATTATTATCAAAAGCTCTCAGATGTATTAGATACTTAAATGAACTGGCCGAACTTTATTTCCTGCTTACCCGCCTTCATGAATGTCTGAGCCATTCCATGACCGATCTCCCTTCCAAACAAGCCCAGAAATGATTCAAAAGGCGTTCTTCTTCCATACTCAACTATTTGAGGTTTATCCACTCCAACTATGTCTGCTGCGATCTGAACAGAGTCATGATAATTACCCAGTTCATCTACCAGCCCTTTTTCCTCAGCCTGTCTGCCGGTGAATATCCTTCCATCTGCCAGCTCCAGCACCTTGCTCCTGTTCATATCCCTTCCCTCTACTACTGCATTCACAAACTGATTGTATATGTCATCCACCATGTTCTGCAGAATCTGTCTATCCTCCTCAGTCATGTTCCTGAAGGGAGAACCGATATCCTTATACTTTCCACTCTTAATGACATTCGCCTCTATACCATATTTCTCCATCAATTCCGAATACTGCAGCTGAGAAAAAATCACCCCAATGCTACCAGTTATGGTTCCAGGGTTGGCAACTATCTTGTCTGCAGCACAGGCCACATAATACCCACCTGAAGTAGCTGAATCACCCATAGAAGCAACCACTACCTTGCCATTCTCTCTAACCCTCAATACTTCCTGATAAATCTCCTGCGAGGCGGCTGCACTTCCACCCGGACTGTTTATTCTCAGTACAATTGCCTTTACCGACGGGTCTTCCCCCGCCCGCTTAACCTGTTTGGCTATATCCGTAGCACTTGTCCCTCCACCAAGTATTCCCAGACCACTACTACCAGTGATCGGACCCTCAATACGAACTACAGCTATCTTGCCACCGCTGAGTCCATCCACTGGAGAGCTGGGTATAAACGCAACTCCCACTACAGCAGACACTACACAAATTCCCAGTATAGCGAGTGCAGCCATCTTTCTCTTGTCCCTTAACAACTTCGACCCTCCATACCGTACAGATACAGACTATTTATACCTTGTTTAATTTTATTTAATTTTATTTAATTTTATTTTGTCTCAGGTTACTTAAACCAACTAAAGCTATTACATCACCGCCAGTAAAAAGATTGCCACCAGCATGAGTGCCAGTATCACCAGCACTACAACGGGCAGTAACAGAGTAACGATCGCTTTTCCTGTGGTGAATCCCTGTGCTTCTCTGATGGCAATTACGTCCAGGGCGAGTATCCACAACCCCAGCAGAGCCCCCAATCCCAGTGATATGGTTAATCCGCTTAATCCTCCGGAGAAAAAGGCTATCAATCCTACGGGCGCCTGAAATATGTTCGGCAGTGTAGCAAAACCCATAAGGAGGAGCATGCCTTCGAAGGTACCTTTTCCTCCCAGTGCTTTGGCCACTAGATGCAGGACACCAGTTATTATTACCCAACCCAACACTCCACCGACCACTCCCATGACCAGTGAGGCGGTAGGAGATATCATGCTCTGCAGCTGATAAGTCTCCAAACCGGGGTACACTCCAAGAGAAGAGGATAACGCGCTCTGGGTCAAGGCGCTGCCAGCACCACTGCAGATACTCGAAACCAGAACTACAGCTACAGCAAAGACAATGGACATCTTCTCCTCTATCATTCGCTTGAACATGGAAACAGGACTGAATAAAGTCCCGTATATACCCTCCAGCAAATCCGTCATGTGATTAACTCCTCTAAAACCCCACTAAAGGATTTTTATGGCAATATTCAATATCCTATATTCAATATTCGATATGTTGTATACTCCATCTGTGCACACCAAAAGGAGATAAATGTTTTGAACCAATAGGAATATAGGAATAGGAATTGGCACAGAAATCAAGTCTCTTTATGCCAGTCCTTGACCCTCTTATGCTTGTAGGCTCTGAACATGTCGCCCTTGGTGTAGAATCCTACCAGCTTGGTCCTGTCTTCGGGGTCTACCACGGGGAAGTGGGAGACGTCTTTAAAGCCCACTCTCATCAAGACATCCTCCAATGTTTCTCCGGGGTAAGCCACCAGTAGATCCCTCCGCATAATGTCTTTGACCAGTAAATTGGGTTTGGCGGTTTTCATGGCTTTTTCAACATCGGAGCGAGTAACTATACCCCTCAGTTTCCCTTTACTGTCGACCACAGGGTATCCCATGTGGCCTGACTGCACGATCTTCTTCACCAGGTCGTCTATGGATAAATCCTCGTTGACGGTATCCACATTGGTTTTCATTATCTCTCTCACTGTGATGGTCTTCAGCAGGGTTATGCTCATCTCCTGTTCGATGGCAATACCCCTCCTGCTGAGTTTGAGGGTGTATATGTTTTCGTCCATTAGGAATTTGGCTACCGAGATGCTGATAACGGAGGCGAACATCACCGGAAGTATAATGGCGTAATCACCGGTCATCTCGAAAACCATGATTATTGAAGTTAGAATTGCTCCACTGCCGCCAGCAAAAACAGCTGCCATACCCACTATGGCATAAGCCTCGTGGGAGGCTGTGATAGTGGGGAATCCCTGATGGACAAGCATTCCAAAAGCTCCTCCCAGCATGGCCCCTATAAATAGTGAGGGTGCGAATATACCTCCTGAACCTCCAGAGCCCAGAGTAATGGATGTGGCTATAATTTTAAGGAAAATGAGTGCGAATATCAGAGCGAATACCATCTCATTATGTAAGATCTTGGAGATGGCTTCATACCCCACTCCAAAAATAAAGGGTTCGCCAGTAATCAACAGAATAGTCAATCCCATTACCCCCAGACAAAGACCTCCGATGACCGGCTTAAGATACTCGGGAACCTTGATTTTCTCGAAAATGTCTTCAATCCCGTATAAACTCTTTATAAAAGCGATAGCAGTTAAGGCCGCCAGAACACCTAAAATAGAATAGAATATAATCTCCCAGGGAGTTTCCAGAGTATATGAAGGAACCTCGAATATGAAAGCGGTTTCTGCTCCCATGAAAGCCAGCAGAACCCTGGAAACTATGGTGGCGAATACAGCGGATATGACTATGGGAGTAATTGACCTCACCTTAAGCTCCCTGATAATCAGCTCAAGAGCAAACAGCGCTCCTGCAATAGGGGTGTTGAAGGTGCCCGCAATCCCCCCCGCCGCTCCACAGGCAACAAGCACCTTGGTGTAGTAGGGATTGAATCCCAATTTCTGAGCTATAGTGGACCCGGTAGCGGCTCCCATCTGTACAATTGGTCCCTCACGTCCTGCAGACCCTCCGGAACCAATGCAAATGGAGGATGCAAGTGCTTTTACCCCTACCACCCTTGGTCTAATCTTACCTCCATAAAGGGCCATAGAAGCCATAACTTCCGGGACACCGTGTCCCCTGGCTTCACTTGCCAGATAATATGTTAGCAGACCAACGAACAAACCACCTGTGGCTGGAATCAGAAAGATATAATACGGGCTGAATGCGCCCAAGAGAAGAGAAGTCTTGGTGAAAAACAAGTCGTTGAACCCGAATATCAGATACCTGAAGCCTATAGCAATGATTCCGCAAGCGATGCCTGTAAAGATTGCCAGGAGGTTGAAATAAACAAAGCTTCTAGCAGTTATCTCCAACCGTTCGACAGGCATTAAACGCACCCAACCCAGTTTTAAGTAAATAAGTACCAGTTTACCGTTCTTTCTTGACTCTCTAAATGCTAAGAGTTGTCGAAGATGAGAATAGGAAGGATAAAAAGCTTTGCAAATCTATTACAGCCAACATTTAACACATTATATTTCAGGCCTTAATTGGCGATCTCCCGCCGAAAGCAGGATAAATTATTCCATAAAATAGAGTAAACGAGTTACATTCAAATTTTAAAGATAGACATAGACGGTATCCCCTTGGTATTCCCATAATCAATACTCAGTACCATCAACAGCCTTAAGATCCTTTAAGAGCCTTTCAGCTTAGCTAAGGGTTTACTATGAAATAAGTTGGTAAATTTTATTTTAGTAGAAGTGTACAA
>CAZQTT010000048.1:0-19468 GCA_964596255.1 uncultured archaeon | reverse complement strand
ATGCTAAAGGACTTTTCTAAGCCAAAAACATAAAATACTTTACGAACTACTGATTCTGATTAAAATAAAAATAGTAGAAATAACGTACAGTTTTCTAATAGTATGCTCTTCTTTTAGTGGGGGTAGCTGGTTTCAACTTTTTGAACACGGCTCTTCCAGATGTATAGTCTCTCTGATAGCCTCCCAGATAGACTACAAAGTCCTTTAACATACCACCTGCTATAGTGACCACAAAGGATAGAAGCACGTATCTGAAGAGAACCTGCCCTATCTCCAGTATTTCAATGTTGAGAAGATGATACACGTAGGAGGGAATAATTAGGAGCAGTATATACACAGGAGAAGTCATAACAGAAGTCTTTAAAGATTGTAACAGATAGTCCCTCAGACCTGCCTTTGCTGACTTGAGGTTCTGGAAGAGGTATACCCACATAGCTGACAGGAGAACCAACAGAATTAGTATTAGAGTTGAAATGTCGGGATAACTGATGGTATATTGTACCAGAAAGCTGGAAAAAAATGCTGCTGTCGCTGAAATGGAAAAGAGGTAAGAGTGCTCACTCTTTTCTATAGTGGCTATAAGTGCACCAGTAGCATTTCCTATACTGAGTGCAAGGATAAAGAAATAGTCAGTAAGGAACTGAGGAGAAGTCAGCAGGGTGCCTACTGTCCAGTAGACCAGAGCCCCAAAGAAGAAGTAACCAAAGAAACGCAGTCTGAAATCCTGAATAAAATAAGGGGACGTGGAGAGGATAGCAAAGACGCCCACTGTGAGTATTACTGGAACGATGTTCAGGGGTATGAATTTAGCTAAGTATAACACCAGCAAGATTAAAGATGCACCGACAATTACAATATCATTTATTCTCATCCTCATTACAATCAGATAATGCTATTGAGAATATATATTTAACCAAATTCTACAAATGATGAGATCCTTTTCTACTCTTTTCTCCCATTTGTAGTTTGATTGATTCTCATTGTTAGAAATCTGCATCACACAAAGCGTTAAGCTAGTTTTAGGTTAAAGCGGTTGAACAAGGGAAACTGAGTTTTTATGGGAATCGAGGAGATAGTTGGAGATGCAGTAACGGAAAGTTTATTCAGCTTACCAAGAATATTTACGCTGAATAAAAAATAGTGATAGTAATTTACTGGGAGTTACTCTTATTCTACGAAACCCTCTAAAAAGCCTTTGAATTTTCTCCAGTCTTGGTGAACTTCGTCCCTTAAGGATTCCCTAAAGCATCTGGGACACACTCTAACCACATCTGAGCTTGACTCTCCCTCTTGCTTGAAGTTGACTTCCACATAATTCTTCAACTCTTTCTTGCATAGAGAACAGGTGTACTGACTATCTTCTCCCATTGTACCACCTGTCAATTATTGCTTCTTCCATCTATATAAGATTTGATTTCCGCTATTTAACCTTATATCCCATCTATTTGGAGACAAATCTACTTCCGATGATAAAAAAGCGCAGTTCTTCTTTTAGATCTTCTGTTACTCCTACGCGGTGTGATTTACCGATTTCAAATTTTTCAGAACCTCCCTCGACAATTCGCAGCCTATCCTGGTTGATAAGGTCCACTCCGTGATACTCTCCCGTTATATCCATTGCTTGCGTCAACTTTCCAGGTCCTGAAGTCAATTTTCTGGCCTCATTCACACCTCTCCTCTCTCTCATTAAATTCACTCCTTCTAGAGGTTTAAGAGCACGAATCAGCACCGCACCAGGAGTTCTTTCCTTTTCCGCAGTTACATTGAGCAACCAGTTGGCATGAACCATATAGATTAGCGCACATCCTCCTTGACCCCACATTGGTTCACTGATCCTGGTCATTCTTCTTGCTCTGGAGGCAGGATCTTCAGGACCAAAATAAGCCTCAGTCTCAACGATTATCCCGCTCGACACGCCTTCAGTGGTTTGTTGGATTAACGATTTTCCCAAAAGCTCTTGAGCAACGGTTCTGGTATTTCGCTGGAAAAACCTCCTGTCCAACATGATTTACCCTTACCAAACCTTTTCATATTAATAATTTTAATAATTTGTATTCTTCAATCACCTTCTCCGGATGGATATGTTTCAATCCACAATGTTAAGTCCTTCCAAATCTATAGGGTTAAAAAAGTTTAAATAACATGAAATAATTTAAAGTAATAATAATTGTAGGTAATTGAGGGGTTGAGATGAACGTAAGCACCAAAACAGGAAAAATGTTTGGATTTGTAATAGCAGGCTATTTCGTTGCCCTGTTGGCTATTCCTGCGGCGTTTATTGGCTATCTCGGTGTGGGCAGCATGCTAACCTACCTTACAGGCGTAAGCAACTTAACAGTATCAGCACCATGGCATGTCCCCACGGCAACTATAGCCATACTGGCATTAGTGCTTGGAGCTGTTGTAGTAACCTCATATTCAGCTAAAAGGAAATAGCCAATAATTTTTTATCTCATGTAACTGAAGCTCATCGATAGTTGCCCTGCCTTGGCCAATGATCAACTCTCCATCAGCACTAACCTACCCTTTTTCTCCCTCTGATACTAAATAAACACTGTCTCGATATTCGTTTCCGGTCCAGCCGTATATCCACCATCTATTGCTTCCCTCGAAGGTGACACTTATGGTCAACCTTACGTCTGAATCTGATTCGTAATAAATATATGCTGTGCTCTGATATTCGTAGCACTTTAGCTGGTTGGGTTCAGGTCCATAGGGAAACCAGCATTTGCTACTGGTCAAGTTATACTTGGGCCACAGCAGAGGCTCACCTCTCTCTGTGGACTTGCGGTATTTATTTCCTTGTTTGAGCCAATAGTTGGGGGAATCTTATTAGAGGTTTGAGGCGCAGTTGTCATTTGTGGTTCTTCTTGTGAATCTGAAGGTAAAGATGTAGAGCGATGAACAGGTTCAATTCACATTTTCATCGCACTGATTTTGAGCATTTTACCGTTTTTGGTATCCACAGTCGAGAGTTTCCAATCCTCTGGACCAGTGACATTCTCCAGTATATTTCTTCCATCTCCAACTTTTCCCTCATCAAAAGGAAGAGTTACATATAGTGTTAAATTATTAATACTTGACCCGGTTTCCAAATCCACATCAACCTGGTACCTGTACTGGGCGGTGAACGACTGCTCATATAGACTATTTGTATGGTAAGTCCACAGAATGCCAATTATAGCCGCAATAACCACCAGTCCTATCACTATCTTCTAAGATTTTCTCATGAACCCACAATTTGCTTTAACAATTGGTTAGCAGAAATCTTCAGGCTTTTAGTCTGTGTTGAGTGTAATAACTTTACTTTCGTTTCACTTTCATCGCTCCAAACTCATATATAATGCCTTGCACTCCTGTTATCTGCGAGGCTGAGAGTGCTCAGTTGTAGGTATGGGAGGGACAGGCCGAAGTTAAGCCTGTGGAGCCAGACAGACATTGTAACCTCTCTGCCTGACCGCATATCACTTCATATTATATTATATCTCTAAAGTTGTTGCAAAGTTGAATTTAATAAATGTGTGGAAGTCATACCAAAATCACTAAAACAATAAATAGGCCTAGTTCAATAGAATCTCCATGAATCTCCGAGACGCCATCTCTTCAGTGGATAAGGTAGAAGTTGAACAGGAGCTGAAACACAACGAAGTTGTGGGGTTCGTAAATAAAAATGGGTATCAGTCTACACCCCTCTTACTGAATGTCGAGGGTAAAACACTGGCCATGAATTTTATTTCTTTTAGAGAAGTTCTATGTCACTACTTGGGGATAGAAAAAGAGCAATTAGCTCCTTATCTAAGCAAAAAATCCTATGACGGAAAAGTAAATATCATGGAGCATAATTTTGACAAGCATCCTCCTGACCTTTCTAAATTGCCCATAATAAAGCACTTTGATAGGGATGGCGGAAAGTACATCACTGCTGGGGTCCTCATTGCCAGAAATGGTAATTCAGATGCCACCACTCCTGAAGCATACAATGCTTGTATTCACAGGTTAATGGTGCTGGACGATAAAAGACTGGTGCCAAGGCTGGTTGCACCCCGGCACACCTATTTGTTGTGGAAGAATTCAGTAGAGAAAGGTAAAGAATTACCCATAGCCATCGCGATCGGCTTACATCCCTTATTTTTGTTCGCAGCCTCCACCAGAGTTCCTGAAGGTAAAGAGTTCGGATATGCTTCATCCCTCATGAATGGCCTCGACATGTTCAGGGTTGGGGATATGCTTGTTCCCCCTTCTGAAATTGTTCTCACAGGAAGGATTACATCAGAGATGGTAGATGAAGGTCCCTTTGTGGACATAACCGAGACATATGACTCCGTCAGACAGCAACCCCTCATTGAAATTGACAGCATGTACATGAAAAAGGAGCCAATCTATTATTCTATTACACCCGGTCAGGGAGACCATCAGGTTTTGATGGGGATTCCCTACGAGTCGGAGATATTCAGAAGCGTCAAAAAAGTTTGTGATGTCAAGAACGTGGTAATGAGCGAAGGAAGCAAGCACTACCTTCATGCTGTAGTCCAGATAAGGAAGAACAAAGAGGGTGAGGCAAAAAATGCCATCCTGGCTGCTTTTGCCGGACACCAGAGCCTGAAAAAGGTTACGGTGGTGGATGAGGATATAAACATTTACCATAAAGCTGATGTGGAGTATGCTGTAGCCACTAGATTTCAGGCGGACAAAGACCTAACCATTATCCCAGGAGCAAGAGGGAGCACTCTGGACCCTTCCTCCAGCAAGGGCATTACTGCCAAGTGGGGAATAGATGCCACTAAATATCTTGATAGAAAAGAAGATTTCGAAAGGGTCCTTTGATCGACATCCGCAAGGTGAAACATGTATTTGACCCGGGAAGAAGAGAAGCTGCTGGAAAGCAATAATCCCACCATAACCAAGTCAATGGAGATCCTGGTCGCTCTGGGAGATATCTATGGGGCTGAAGAGCTAATCAATATTAGCTCTGCCCACATATCAGGGATCTCCTACCAGAATATTGGAGATGCCGGGCTGGAGTGGCTGGAGGGTTTGAATTCCGAGGTTAAAGTTAAAACCACTATCAACCCGGCTGGGATGGACTTCCAGAAGTGGCAGGAGATGGGTATAGACAGGGAGTTCTGTGAGAAGCAGAAAAGAATAATAAGGGCTCTGGAAAATATTGGAGCTCAACCTGTCATGACGTGCACTCCCTACTATTTAGAGGAGGTCTCCTACGGTGAGCATCTTGCCTGGGCAGAGAGCTCTGCTATAATCTATGCCAATTCGGTGATGGGGGCGAGGACCAATAGAGAGAGCGGAATAAGCGCAATAGCATCGGGAATAATAGGAAAAACTCCCTATTACGGGCTGCACATCAAAGAGCAAAGAGCTCCCAACATTGTGGTAAACCTACATGGCAATGTAGATCCATCTGTAGCAGGTTACAGGATAGGTAGCGCGCTGAAGAATGAGATACCCTTACTGAGAGTCAATAAAGAGTTCACCAAAGACGATTTAAAGCTGCTGGGTGCGGCTATGGCCGCAACAGGAAACGCTGCCATCTACCACATCGAAGGGCAGACCTTAGAGTGGGACGATTTTGATATTCCACGGGAAAAATTAGAACTCGAGGTGGAGGAGTTGAACAAGCTGAAGGAATTCACATGCGATCCTGATTTGATTGCACTGGGCTGTCCCCACCTGTCAGTGGACGAGTTAAAGCAGGTTCTAAAAGCACTAAAAGAAGCCGGAAAGGCTACAAGAGACTTGTGGATATTTACTTCCAGAAAGATCGCCGAGCAAAATACTGAGGTGATTGATAAGATTGAAAGCTACGGTGGCAGAGTCTTCACCGATACCTGTATGGTAGTTTCCCCCGCCACAGAAAAATACCGATGCGTTATGGTCAACTCGGGTAAGGCCCTGACATACCTCCCCAAATTGAGAAGAGTTGATGTGGCATTTGGCAGTCTTGAAGATTGTGTTAAAAAGGCGGTAACACGATGAAGAGGTTAAAAGGGCGAGTTATCTCCAAGGGAGAAGCTGAAGGAGAATTAATAGTCAGTCACAGGAACTTCTCCTTCCTAGGAGATGTAGATGTTAGCAACGGAATTGTAGTGGCAGATGACAGCGACATTCAGGGTGAATCCATTTCCGGTAAGATATTCGTATTTCCCTATGGAAGAGGATCTACAGTGGGGAGTTATTCCTTGCTTACCATGAATAAGAGTGGCGTTGCCCCCAAGGCAATCATTAATCTGGAGAGTGACGCAGTTATCGCGGTGGGAGCCATAATCTCATCCCTGCCTCTAATGGATAAACTGGAAGAGAACCCCCTCAAGGTCTTCAGAAGTGGAGAGTGGGTGAAAATCAGCGGTAATGAAGTAATATCCTAATCTTAATCTTAATCTTAATCTTAATCCTAATTCACCAGTAACTCAAACAAACTCATTTTTTTCTGGACTCGGAACCAGTAGGTTTATTTACATTGAATTATTTTTGCATTATTCCTGCTGTTCTCATTTTCTGTCGTTAGCGTCACTCCGATTTATTTCTCTCTAAGATACATAATTTTAAGGTCAGCACAAAACTTATTATTGATTATAAACTAAAATATTCTGGTGAGAATTGAAATTCTTCAAGATGTACTGGATAACGAACTCAATTACTCTCATCCTAAAAGTGCAGCTGTACTTATACCCATAATAAATTCCACTTTCCCTCAGCTCTTAATGATTCAAAGAGCTCTTAATCTGAAGAGAAATGCGGGTGAGATTGCCTTTCCCGGTGGATTCCAGGAAGGAGAAGAGACACCTAAAGAGACAGCAATTAGAGAGTTCAAGGAAGAGCTGGGAATTGACGGTCAAGAAGTCAAAGTTATTGGATATCTTCAGCCCAAAGAGCTAATTAGGTACAAAATATTCGTTTACCCTGTTGTGGGACTTTTGGGCTCCATAGAAAAGAAACTGGTCCCCGGTTACGAAGTAAGAAAGGTCATCATTGGAGATTTCACCAACATCTTTTCCACCAGAACGGCCAACGGGAACGATACTTACTATGACTTTTGCGGGCACACCGTTGAAGGCGTGACCAGTAAAATACTGGATGAGCTTAACTTCCACCTCACTGGGAAATTAAAAAATT
Source organism: uncultured archaeon (assembly GCA_964596255.1). Classification (GTDB taxonomy): domain Archaea; phylum Halobacteriota; class Archaeoglobi; order Archaeoglobales; family Archaeoglobaceae; genus JdFR-22. Next base: position 12,340 of record CAZQTT010000048.1, on the reverse strand, counting down.
AGCTTCAGAAAGCGGGATCATCAGAATGAGGTATTGAACGGAGCGAAATACCGCCTTAACATATCTCTAGTGTAAACCTGTGTGGTACCATGCTGCCAGTCTATTATATCTGAGAATCTATATTCCATCTTTAATTATATAAAAATAAATGAAATGTGAAAATAGTTAATTAGTTCATTTAATTATATCAATATCCGTAGCCGCAGTACCAGCCGCCTTTACCATCGATGTTCTCTGCTGCCCTGGGATTGAACTCTTTTTCAATTTTGGTTCCATCAGGTTTTTCTTTCCAGCATGGAACTGGCGTTATGAACAATATTACTCTCAGTTTAGAGCTTACACTATAGGTCGCACTACAGTTCTATTATTTGAGATTATCAATTCAACTTCAATCACTTTACTTCATTGATAAGCAATAAATAGGGAATGGAAAATCAGGAAGGAGGAATAACAAGAACATTTATTTAAATTGACAGAATGGGAGTAATAGAATGAAGCTTCTCACCATAGGCTGCGGCAATAGGGGTTCTGCTGTAGCAGATTTGATGGCCAAAAAAGGAGTAAGGGTAAATAAGACTCCGCTTTTCAAAACTTATGCTATAGCCAATGAAGTAGAGGTGCTCAAAACGTTAAAGAGTATCCACAAAGAGAAGAGATTTCACATATGGGGCAATCTCAATCACAAAGACGTGGGAAGCATAATCAACACCATTTTTTCCAATTACGAGATCTATGAGGGGTTTTTAGTTCCAACCGGATTAGATGAAGAATTTGGATTTTCTATGAGCATTGAGTTGTGTGAAAAACTGAGAGAAGTCTGTGAGGAACCTATTCTTTCTTTAGGGCTCTTACCTAATTTAGATGAGACTGATCTCTTGGAACTTAAGAAGAGGATTCGGGAGCTGAGAAAAAAATCCGATGTTCTACTCCTTTTCGAGGACAAAGAAAGTGCTGAACCCATGCTCCTCAATTCTTTAAATATAATTTCCATGGTAGGTGAGATCGATATAAAAAGCAAGAGCACTGGAGAGGTTGTAGTTGATACTTCAGATGTAATAAACTCCATGATGAAGCAGGGTGTTTCTGTAATAGGAGTAGCGGGAACGAAATTACCTTTCCGGCCACTTAGAAAAATACTCTATAGGGACGAGTACGAGATCAGGGGTTTGAAGACCCGCAGGATGGTGGAGTTGTGTGAAGATGCTATTGAGAACCTGAGCAGCGACGTAGACGTTAAAGATGCAAACAGTGTTTTAATCGTATTTTCCGGTGATCCCGAGGAGATTACTATGGACGGGATGTTCTCCTGTTTGAGTATGCTGGAGGACATCAACCCCGGTTTTGAGATTCGATATGGAGACTATCCCATAAAAATGAGCCATCTGTATGTTGTTTTGTTGTTCTCCGGTATTAAAAAACTCAAATTCTTGAGTTAGCTTAAGCTAGATTTATAGATGAAAGCCCCTAAAGTCATCATGAACTGTCCATCTGTAGAAAGGTTTTTTAAAAATGCAGTTCGTATTGTCAATAATGAACGAGGACATGATGGGTGTCGGTATTGGAGGTGTCGGCTGTAAACAGCTGAACTCAGTATTGATCTAATATGAACAAAAAAATATTGCTTATGGTGCTATTAATCTCTTCATTGTTAGCTGCCTGTGTAGAGGAAATAGGTCAGCCAAATCCGACTAGCTCACCTAATGTCACCCAAACTAAAACTACCTCAACCCCTGCACCCACAGTTACTATTCCTACAGAGACTCCCAGTTTCACTCCTAATGCTACTTCCACTCCCACTCCAACTTCTACCCCCACCAGTAATGAACCAACTGATAATGAGGTAAAGATAACTACAACTACCCAGCCAGAGATTTCTGAGTCCTGGCCTCCAGAAAACCCACCGGGCTCCACTTCGTCTTCTACCGGAGATACCAATATCAACCTGGAAAGAGGTAGAAAGTACGATGCAACTGTAATGGAGGTTATTGAGGGTGACGTTATCTCCATTATGTTTCCGGGTGGTAGAATGGAGACTGTAAAATTGTTGGGCATTGAGGTGCCGGATACAGACCCAACGGATAACCAACCCCACAAATACAAAGAGATAACAGACCTGAGGTGCCTGGCAGATGCTGGAAGAGATGCCAAACAATTTATAAATTCCTTGCTGGTGGGTGAGAATTGTTCTATCGAGCTGGATCAGAACGCTGGATTGAGAGAGAACGGAATGCTTCTGGGCTACATCTATAATAATGGGGATTTTAATAAGAGGTTAGTGGAAGAAGGTTACGCTTTTGTTTCCGACATCAATTATTCCAAAAAACAGGAGTACGTAAAAATCCAAAATGAGATGGCCCAGAAAAAGATTGGATTGTGGAGATGTACTTGTGATAAAGAGCTGACCACCCTTACAGTGGGTTTCTTTAAAATTAATAATGACGCCATGGGTGATGACCAGACCAACCTCAACGATGAATATATTGTCTTGAAGAATTACGGAGACAGCTCGACCAATTTGTACAACTGGAGCCTGAGGAATAATAGGAATGAATCCTACACCATGCCCGATATCACAATGGATCCGGGGGACACCATCACATTACATTCCGGTTCAGGGGTTAATACCCCAAGTGACTATTATCTGGGATCCAACTCACCAATATGGGACAACCAGCACGACTCGGCCCATCTATACAATTCTGAAGGCAAGCTGGCCGATTACTGCCGGTGGTAATGTCTGTACCCTAACCCTAATCTTTATCTTAGCCTTACATTAGCGTTAGCGTGGCATATACAATTATATAAGTTAAGTTAAGTTATAACTTTGGCTCCGTCCTCTTCAACGATCATAGTGTGTTCAGACTGGGAGACCAGTCCCTTGCCGGCTTCGGAGAGAACGGGATACCCTCTGATGACTCCTTCGTTGACCAGTTTGCCCAGTATGATGGGTGAAGCCTTGTTCAACCACCGTTTGGCAAAAGGTAATGTCTTGTACTCCTTGATCTCATCCAGCAGCTCCCGGGCTTTTTTCATTCTCACGGTTTTGGGATTAACAAAAGAATAGATTTCTGTCTCACCTCTCTCAACAACCTTTCCTGAGCCGTCAGTAGCGAAGGGTTCTATAGCTATGATCATACCCTCCTCAAGAGTTACGCCTCGGTCGGTCCCGAAGTTGTAGATGGTGGGTTTGGTGTGAGTCAGGTAGGGCTGCAGGCCGTGGCCGGTGAGGTTGATTATGGGCTTATATCCGAACCCTCTTATGGCTTCCTCGATAGCGTTCCCAATATTTGCTGTATCTGCTCCAGCATAAACGTTCTCTATGGCCCGGTTCAATGCTTCCTGAGAAGCTTTAACCAGTCGCTCATTATCTCCTAGGTCGATTGTTGTGGCAGTATCAGCGATGTATCCGTCAATGTGGGAACCCATGTCGATCTTGACCACATTTCCTTCCTCAAAGACTCTGCTATCACCTTTTTTGGGAGTGAAATGAGCTGCATCGCTGTCAATGGAGATGTTGCAGGGAAAAGCTGGCTGGGCACCCAGCTCTACTATCCTGCCTTCCACAAACTCGGCGATATCCAGTAATTTGGTTCCGGGCTTCACTTTTTCTTTAGTTTCTTCCCTCACCTGGTCCAGGATCTTTCCTGCTTCTATGGTTTTTTCAAACTCAGTTTCATCGTCCATTTCTTCATTATCTTCTTTATCACTTCTTTCCTCATCATTCATTTAGACCAACTCTATTGGGATACTTGGTAAGCACTTCACAATCATTTTTCCTGACAACTACGGTATCTTCTACCCTGACACCTCCAATATCTTTATAGTAGAGGCCGGGTTCAATGGTAGCTACCATTCCACTTTCAAGTGTTTCTTCTCTGGTATAAATGCTTGGCTTCTCGTGTACTTCCAGACCAACACCATGTCCTGTTGAATGGATGAAACCTTCTCTCGACTCGCCCCTCAGTGTGTGATAACCTCTGTCCTCCAGCACATCACAAACCCTGTTGTGGACATCATTTGCTTGAACTCCGTCTCTCACCAGGGATATCCCGGCTTCTTTAGCATCAATTACGGCATCCAGCATATCTTCAATTTCATTCTGTCTTTCCAGAACCACGGTTCTGGTAAAATCAGAGAAATAGCCGGTCTTTTTGCTCTGAGGGAATACGTCAAAGATTATATGCTTATCTACCCCACCTTCACCGATGTTGTGGGGCTCAGCAGTGCTCAACCCTGAGGATACAATGGTGTTTTTGGCCACATATCCCTCTGAGTAGAGGTACATCTCTATTTCGTTTCTTATATCCTCGCAATCTCTATTATCTTTATTGAGGAGTTTGATGAGGTGTTCCAGAGCACTAATGGCTGCTTGACTCGCCTTTCTTATGTGCTCTACCTCTTTATCAGTCTTGTTCTTTCTTGAATTTGAGAAGGGGTTATCTACAATACTGACATCCATCCCGTAGTCCTTGAAGTAGAAGGAGAGAAATGAGGGGAAATCCGGGGGGATGAGCACTTTTTCGGCCCTCTGACTCTTCAGGAACTGGAGATAGGTATGGGCGACCGCTTCTCTGGCGGTTTCAAGTTGTTTGAGATTTTGAGAGAAATTAAGGTCATTGAGTGAATAAACTCTTCCTACTCTGGCTTCTCTACTGGCCCTGTTCTTCTCCATTTCGGGGACTACGAGTGTGTCACTTTCCCTGTCAGCAGCATAAAGGATGGGGTCCCCGATCTTGAAATTGGTGGCGTAATAGAAATTGGCATCATTGCTGGTAGAATATTGGACAAAAAATTGAGCGTTATTTTTATCCAGTGCTTCTTTGACCGCTTCGTGCATGAGAAGCGTTAACTATAGATATTAAAAAAATTTTGCATGGTATATTGCCTTTGAAGATGCTGAGGTGAAAATATGGCTGACTATGAAGATGTGGTGAATACAGTGGTGGAGATCATCAGAAAGGCTGAAACTGATCTTGATGATGATGTGATAAAGGCCTTGAGGGCAGCTTACGAAAAAGAAGAGAACGAGGAGGCAAGAACAAATCTGGAGAACATATTGAAAAATATTGAAGTTTCTGAACAGAATCAGGTGCCCATGTGCCAGGATACCGGATTACCGGTGTTCTTTGTGGAGCTAGGTAGAGAGTTCTCCCTGAACTTCGATTTGTATACTGCAATAAGGGATGGAGTGATTAGGGCTATTAGGGAAGTGCCCATAAGGCCTAACAGCGTGCATCCTCTTTCCAGAGAGAACTCAGGGGATAACACGGGTATGCATATGCCTTTGATCAATGTGGAGTTAATGGAAGGCGATAAACTGAACCTCACCGTTATGCCCAAGGGAGCGGGAGGAGAGAATTTATCCGCTCTCAAAATGTTCCTTCCCGGTGAGGGTGATCAAATCCCTTATTTTATCACTGAAGTAGTGAAAAATGCGGGAGGCAAATCCTGTCCACCCCTTTTTATAGGTGTGGGAATTGGGTCGACATTTGACGGTGCTGCAAAGCTTTCAAAGAAGGCTCTTCTAAGGGATGTTACCCTTATGAGCGATTATGAGAAGGGAATACTTGAAAAGGTGAACATGCTGGGCACAGGACCCATGGGAATGGGCGGTACATCAACTGCCCTGGCCACACTGGTAGAAATGGGTCACTGCCATACAGCTTCCCTGCCAGTAGCCGTAAACTTGCAGTGCTGGGCGAACAGAAGAGCCTCTGCCACCTTGAGGTGAAACCATGAATGAAGTTAAACTTAGAACACCCATCAATAAAGAAGAGTTGTTGGAACTGAAAGTAGGTGATACTGTATCCATTTCAGGGGAGATATTTACTGCCAGAGACAAGGCCCACCGGAGAGCCCTGCAATATCTAAAAGATGGAGAAGATGTTCCCGTTAATTTTGATAGGAGTGTTGTTTACCACTGCGGACCTCTGCTGAACGATGACTGGAAGGTTATTGCTGCTGGCCCCACTACCTCTGCCAGAATGAACGATCCCACCGCCAAATTGCTGGACATGGTCGACTGTATGGCGGTTGTGGGTAAAGGCGGTATGAACAAGAAAGTTACACAGGCAATGAAGGGTAAAGGAGTTTACCTGGCAGTCACTGGCGGTACAGGAGCTTTAACCGCTCTATCCATCAAAAAGGTAAAGGACTGCTTCTGGGATGATCTGGGGATGGCTGAATCAATATGGGTTTTTGAGGTAGAAGATTTCCGTTGTATGGTTGGCATTGATGCTCACGGAAGAAGTATTTACGATGAGGTTGAAAAAAGAGCACAACAGGCACTTAACAGTTTACAGGACTACTAAGAGACACATTTCACCAAAAAGATACAGTATATCTAAACAAACAATTATTTCTTCAGGCCCTTAACTTCAAAAATACCGTTTCTGGTTTCTCTTCTCCCATATATATGGTTTTTAGCCTCTACAATAACCTTACAGGTATGGGGGCATTTTCCACACCTCAAGAGGTGGTTGTAGTAACAAAATTCTCTATTGGTGCATTCCATTGTCTTTATATCTGCCGTTTCTACATCAAAGCTAACAATCGCCTCTGTGTTGGGTAAAACGATGATGAAATACCGATAGTGTAACGCAGTATCTGTACTGTCTCTCATATTTTCCCTCCCTAACTAAAGATAAATTATTAAACTAAATACTTTTTCTAATTCCGTTAGGTTGTGATGATTGTGGTCTACTTGATTTGATAATTTGGGAAATAATATGATGCTCATGAGTTGTATGAGTACCACAACTGAACTGAATTAAGGATTTAAGTTACTATACTGGAATTTGGTAAACTCTACTAACTAAAATATATGAACATCGTCATATAGAAATAAAATACCGCGCTAAACAGCCCTGCAACCAACACATAACGACCCAATCTTGAAACAAATCCTCTGGACCTACCATTAACTACAGTTGACATCTCTTTTCCCTCCAACCTACAATACTTATGATAAAATGGGACACAAATAATACATTTAATAGGTTTCTTTTAAGCATGCTAAGTGGCGTGCAGATTAATCTCTTGTGATGATAATAGTATTTTAAGGCAAGACAGGCTTTATTAACTATAGAGTGTGATACAGTTTGGCAGTAAAAGGTTGGTAAAAAACAAGGGGGTTGAGAAAATGAGAGTATCAAATGCTTTTAAAAGTATATTGGTTCTTCTATTAGCTCTGCTTTTGGTTACAGGTTTTACAGTGGCTTCTTCCGCGAACAATGCTTCCACAGAGAAGGTTATTATCGGTTTCAAAGGTAAACCAGATGCTTCTGTTGTCAAGGCGCATGATGGCAAGATCAAATACCAGTACACCATTGTGGATGCTATTGCCGCCACTGTTCCTGGTAAGGCTGTAGATGCTTTGAGGAAGAACCCCAACGTTGAGTATGTAGAGATGGATCAGAAAGTGCATATAATCGGTGAAACACTTCCCTGGGGTGTTGACAGAATTGATGCAGAAGTTGCATGGGGTGGCTCTGATGGTGCATTATCTGTAACAGAAAATGCAGGAACTGGTATAGATGTTGCGGTAATTGATACTGGTATTGATTATACTCATCCGGATCTGGACGATAGGGGTATGCAGGAGGTTATGATTTTTACAACAGTGATAGTGACCCTCTAGATGACCACGGGCACGGTACACACGTATCTGGAATTATCGCAGCAGAAGATAACACTGAAGGTGTCATTGGGACTGCTCCAAAAGTAAACATTCTCGCTGCCAAGGTCTTAGGTGAAGACGGAAGCGGTTATATCAGTGATGTTGCTGCTGGAATCGATTGGGCTGTGAATAACGGCGCCGAAGCCATCTCTATGAGTTTGGGTGGAGATGGTACTTATACTTTAAGAGAAGCATGCGACAACGCGTATGCAAAAGGAGTGTTATTAGTTGCGGCAGCCGGGAACGATGGAATAGCACCTGTTTCTTATCCGGCCAGATACGATTCGGTTATAGCTGTATCTGCAACCAATGACAACGATAATCTGCCCTCCTTTAGCAACTATGGAACTGATATTGAGCTTGCCGCACCCGGAGTTGACATTTACTCCACCATGCCCACTTACGATGCATACATAACCTCTGGTGGTCCACCGTGGACCCGCTACAGTAAATATTACGATTATCTAAGCGGTACCTCCATGGCCTGTCCACACGTCAGCGGTACAGCAGCACTAGTATTCGCATCCGGTGTTACAGATAGTAACGGTAATGGCTACATAAATGATGAGGTTCGTGGGATACTCCAAGATACTTCTGAGGACTTAGGAGCTGATGGTTGGGATCAATACTATGGATACGGCCTTGTTGATGCAGAGGCAGCAGCCAGTACTGTAGAGGATACCACACCACCAGTCAAGGTAACCGGGTTAACAGCAACAGCTGTAAGCAGCTCACAAATTGACCTTACTTGGGATGCCAATAACGAGGATGATTTGGACCACTACAATATCTATCGCGATGGTAGTTGTATCGATTCTACCACTTCTGCTAGTTATAGCGATACAGGTCTGTCACTAAACACCACCTATACTTATGAGGTATCTGCTGTTGATACCAGTGGTAATGAGGGTGAAAAGTCGGATCCTGCTAGTGCTACCACTGAAGAGAATGACACAATGCACGTCCAGGATGTTAATCTATCGCTGGATAGGACGCGCGGTCCGTGGGAGGACATTGAGGTTGAAGTGACAGTCGTGGACAGCGATGGCAATGGAGTGAGTGGTGTCACCGTGGATATCGAACTCAAAACACCGGAAGATAACCTATTGACTGGTACTGCCACTACAGACGCTAGCGGTGTTGCTAGCACTATCTTCGATAAGGCATCAAGAACATCTGGCGAGTACACCGGTACGGTGATAGATCTCACCCATTCAAGTTATACGTGGGATACATCAGCAGATATAGAGACTACAGACACGTTTACAACCAGTTAATCTTCATTTCTCTTTTTTTATTGAATTAAAGCCATAACTCTCTACTTTTCTCACTATTAACTGTAAAATTCTTATGTCCTGATGAGCTATATCTAGTATGAGATGGAAGCTCAGTTACATATTTTTAATAATTGGGTTTATATTAATCATTATTGATGGCATTGACTATATTGCAGGTTACTCGGTTCTGCAAATCGAGACGTATAATGTAGGCATAGTTTTGGTAGCTATTGGTTTTATATTGGGTATAGGGTATAGAAGAGAGTCTTGAAAAGAATTATTAATTAGCAAAAAGCAGCTATGATGAGCGATTATAAGTATAAATTGAAATATTACCACTCCAAGTGTTTTTATGCTTGATGATAAAAATAAAAAGATGCTTTGGCTTTTCACTACTTTAATAATACTGTTTTCTATTATTATTTATTCCATTGGTATCGATCAAAATTCAATCGAAGTTGGAACCGACCCCGGGAACTTAAACAAAACCACAACAGCTCCAACGACAACAACGCCACTCCAACCTGAAAAAACCACGACAACATCACCCCAGCCTGAAGAACAGATAACTACTCTATCACAGTCCAACGAACAAGAGCAGGAAGAGCAAACTCAAGAAAAGGTGGAAACACAGGGAAAAGAGCAAGAGCAAGAGCAAGTGGAATTCGCAGTTTATTTAGATAAGGGCAAGATCAGTGAGTGTGGGATGACTTGTAGGGAGATTCCTGCTACTCTGAAGAATACGGGGGGAGATACAGCGCATAATGTTGAAGTTACCGTGAGGTTTTACTGTGATGGAGATAGGATTGATATAAACGGTGAGGAGTACTTATCGCTTGATCTGGGCTCTCTGGAACCAGGGGAGAGCGAGACCAGAACTAAGGAGATAGATGTCGGATTCGGCGGCGGATTATGTATCCAGAATAATGGAGCAAGGATAGTTTTCACAGTAGCCTCTGACGAGAAGACCATGACGCTGGAAGAAACGTATAATCCATAAAATGGGTAGGTAACCCAGATAATAGTATAGTAATGTTTATGTATGGGGCGAGGCGAGGATAAAACAACTAAAACAAACCAGAGCGGCTGTGGTCTAGCGGCATGACAGGGGCTTCCCGAGCCTCTGACCCGGGTTCAAATCCCGGCAGCCGCATACCTAATTTTTCGAGATTATTATTTTGATTTTTTGTTTCCCCAAATGCAGCTTTTTCCACTTCCCGCATTCTATTCTCTATATCCTCAAACCTTCTAACTACACCACCTTCACTTTCTTGGTATACACTTGGTATTTCTTCTACTTCTTTACTCTCACTAAACTTAACGGTAATAGTATCCTCATCCACCTTCCATATATGTGCCCATTTCCCCGCAAATTCATTCAAATCAACCGGTAATCTAATCATAGCCAACACAGTCTTAGGGTTCGTCTTCATCTTCCCCACTTTCGTTCTTCCCACATAGTTCATAGTATACACTTAGTATTTATCGTTCTTAACACTTTTCCAGCTCCCCAATCATCAATCTGAATCTCTCTACCCTCCATTGTGTTGTGTAGTTTAGTTCCTAATCAAATCAGAATTTTCATACCTCGCAATCAATCTCCTCAATAATTAGTGTAGTATGCGATGCGTATATCTAAGCAACTTCCATAACACCACCATATCACTAACGATTAAACCTTCATTTAAACTATAACAGCCTATTTCCAAATTTCTTAAAATTCTCCATCCCACATTAACGTCTCTATTAACGTCCCTATGGAATATATAAATTTCTAAGCCGCTAAAACAGTTCAATCATTATCTACTTAGTGTTGTTTAATTTATGACTTTATCTAAAACCAAATTTCTATTAATATCAATTCAGCACTGTTCAGCCCTCCCAGCACTTTCGAGGGTTCTCCACCTGCACATCTCATCAGCATTATTGCCAACCTAAATAATTCATCAACCTCATATATAGAACCTCTCACAGCATCACTTATATTACCTACTATATCTCAACATCGGGAACATATCTATAACGAGAATCATAATATATTTTCTCCAAATTCCATGAACGAACCTCTTCATCTATAGGAACTTGATATACCATAACTCCTTTCTCACCAGCTTTTATAGAACCTCCACCACCTACACCATATCTTCAACTTTTTTCATTACATTATGGTCAGATTTGTATGAACCATTATTTGTTTCAATATATGCATTATTATACAAATTACGTGTAGACAACCACCCTTTTACTACATGAAACTCAACAATAACCCATCTGTGACCATCTTCTTGATATTTCTGTAAATCATAACGCTCATTCACTGGCTCTTTATGTATATTTTCCCTTTCCTCAATACTCCACTTTACATACAAAGGCGGTTTCACTGAACCATCCTTTAAATAATACATATCTCCCGAACTGTTTGAATATGCTGCCAGTAAAAACACCAACACAAACGCAAACAATATTCCTATCACAAACCCTTTTTTCTTCATTTATCCCCCATTAGTAATATCTATCTATATCTAATTTTTTTCTTATATAATTTTTATCTCAGTATCTCAATACTAAATCTAAACTATTAAAATAATTCAGTAACACCCCAAATTTCTCAACTACTTAAAATCTTTCCCCTATAATTCTACTCGCTGTAACTAACACTCACGAACTCAAGCCTTTAGCTATAACTAACCTCCTCTAAAAGCTAATATTCCGCCCAACAGTAATAAGATGAATGATATGCTCCAAAATAAGCCTAACGCAAAGAGTCCTCCGACAGCACTTAATATCATTAAGCCAGCAGCAACTTTATTTTTACTGTTAACTATCGCAGCCCCGATAATACCTATAACACCTAACAGCAACCCTGCTGCACCTCTACTATAAAACTCTTCATATCCAAAAGTTCCAAAAGACTCGAAAAGCCCGCCAAAGGCTATTACAGCCATAGCTGCTAAGAGTCCGAATATTCCTCCTAAAATACCTAATACTAATTCTGCTGTTCTGCTCATTTCTTCTTACCTCCTTTCCAAAATTACACCATCAACAAGCCTATGCCCAAAAGATTCAGAATAGGAATACAACATTCCTTCAACCGTTATCACATCACCCTTCTGGTAATCAAGAAGCTTCTGTTTCTGGTCACTTCTTAACTTAACTATTAAATCAAAGAGAATTGTGCTTTCTTTACATTTCATCCTCACTTTCCTTCCGTCTTCTGAAACCTCATCTATCTCTCCAGACCATATCACATACTTCCCCTTATATTCTTCTTTAAAACGCTCTTTTTTCTGGTAATCCGTCAAATCGCTTCCTCTTCCAAATAACTCATCAACCGTAACTCCGCATTTTACCCCATAGGTTATAGGTAATCTTCTGACTTTTCTTT
>CAZQTT010000047.1:0-20552 GCA_964596255.1 uncultured archaeon | reverse complement strand
CTGAACGAGTGGAATGATAGAGTTGTACCTCAGTTTGAGGTTTACAAAGTACAGGATGGCAAATGGGTAGACACTGGAACATGGTTCTATGAAAACGGAACAGCCGTCTGGGAGTGAAATCCTAAGAGTTCAAAATCTCTTTAAATTTTTTGATGAGTTAAAGGCACTGGATGGAGTAGATATTGGAGTTAAAGAAGGAGATATAACTCTTGTAATTGGGCCCAATGGAAGTGGTAAGACCACACTGATCAACTGCATCTGCGGTTTTTATCCTTCCAGTGGGGGCCATGTTTATTTTGATGGTGAAGATATCACCAACAAGCCACCTCACTCCGTTTTTGACAGTGGTATAGTCAGGACTTTTCAGATACCACAACCTCTCAAACTCCTTACGGTCCTGGATAACCTCCTCATAACCGATTACAATCCGGGAGAAGGGATATTCAAGAGCATGGGGAGGTCCTGGGAGTCTGTGGAGGAAGAAACGGTAGAAAAAGCTTTCGAGGTGCTGGAGTTTCTGGAGATAGCCCACCTGTGGGATACTTTAGCTTCCCGGCTCAGTGGTGGACAGCTTAAGCTGGTGGAAGTGGGAAGAGCAATGATGACCGATGCCAAGCTGGTGGTCATGGATGAACCTGTAGCCGGAGTCAACCCCATACTGGCAAAAACAATCCTGAATCGTATAAAGGATCTTAAAAAGAGAGGGTACTCATTCCTCATAGTTGAGCACAGACTCGACCTGGTCCTACCCTATGTGGATTACATCTATGTGATGGCCAAGGGGAAGGTTTTTGCCCAGGGTATTGAAGAAGAGATTATGCAGAACAAAGAAGTGATCGAGGTGTATCTTGGTGATATACACGAAGAGCCTTAGTGCCGGATATGGTGAAGTCCATGTTTTGTTCGACATAGACTCTCAAATAGAGAAGAACAAGATAACGGCCATAGTGGGACCCAATGGCAGTGGTAAGAGCACTCTTTTAAAATCGCTATTTGGCCTCACCACTATCTATTCTGGCAGGGTGTTCTACAAGGAGGAGGACATTACTCCCATGCCACCCCACCAAAGAACCAAAATGGGGATCGCCTACCTCCCTCAAGTGGACAACATATTCAACAATCTGACGGTCAAGGAAAATCTGGCAATTGCCGGCTACACACTGCCAGAAGACGAGTTCGAGGAGAGAAAAGAAGTTTCCCTCAATACCTTCCCCGAGTTGAAGGGATTTATGGACAGGAAAGCGGGGACACTAAGTGGAGGAGAAAGACAGTTTCTGGCAACGGCCACAGCCCTCATAAGAAAGGCGGAATTAGTTATGATGGATGAACCCTCAGCAGCACTATCTCCCAAATTCGCAGAAGTGATGTTCGATAAGGTAGTAGAATTGAGAGATGAGTTCAAACTGACCATTGCGCTGGTAGAGCAGAACGTAGAAAAAGCTTTAGGGATAAGTGAGAACGCCTACCTCCTCATTAGTGGTAAAGTAGTTTTTGAGGGTAAATCACAGGAGTTATTAGAGCACGAGAAGTTTGAGAAGCTCTGCATGGGCCTCTTACAGTAAACAATTATTGTTTAGTTTTTCTGTTATTTTACTCTATTTTACGTGTTCAATTTGTTCTTTTTGGTTTTTACTGGTTAACCGGTGTAATTGGTGGTAGTTGACCACAATCTTTTGTGGCATATTTTCAACTTTAAAAGTCCTAAGTCCTAAGAAAACATTTTAATATTTTGAGCATTACCATTATAATCATGAAATCGGTTGGATTGGATATCGGAACGAATTATACCAAAGCCACTATGGATGGTAAAGAAGTAATCTCCTTCCCCAGCATAGTGGTTTATGGTGAAGAGAAGGACTGGAGTCTCACGGGTGAAAATAAGGATATATACGTCGGTGAAGAGGCTCTGGCCATGGTCCAGAGTCTGGAGAACGTGGAAGCAATGAGGCCATTGCACGAAGGCCGAATAATGAATCAGTCATATATGGAATTGGCAAGGCAGGCTTTGAATATGATGGATGTTCAGCCTGACGTGATCGCAACTGGAATGCCCGTTAAATCCTCCAAGAGTGAACGAGAAGAGCTGGCCAAGGACATAAAGAAGGAATTCAACGCTGATGCCCTGATATATCCCGAGCCTGCAGGAACTCTGGCTCAGATGAACACTCAGACTGGCGTGTGCGTGGACATTGGATTTGGAACAACTGACATTGCAGTTCTCAGCCAGATGGAATACATCAGGGGTGACACTCTACTTCTGGGAGTTGACTGGCTGTACAATAATCTGGAGGTCCTGATAAGAAAGAACTACGGAATCAATATTACTCCCGAAGAGATAACCAAATTATTGACCACATCTAATTACGAGTTAGGAAGGATCAGAAGCGGTAAGACCATCAAAATATCTCACAAAGACGTCTCCAATGAATACAACAAACTGCTCAAGAACTGGCTGGACAGGATCGTAAGCAGAACCAAACTAATTGTCGAAGGGCTATCTACGGATATTGTAGATCAAATCGTTCTTACTGGTGGTGGTTCACTCCTCCCCGGTGTTTATGAAGAGTTCAAGAGCAATTTTGAGAGTATAGCCAATGTGGTTAAACCCGATGATCCAGTTTCCAGCAATGCCATAGGTTACTACCACCTTACAGAAAAGCTCTACAAGGCAAAAGAGTCGTCTCAAAAAGTGAAGGAGTCAGTAGAAGAGACTAAACAAAAAGGCAAAGAATCGGTAAAAGAAGAGGAGACCAAACAAAAGGGCAAGAGCAAAAAGAAAGAATCAAAGGAGTCAAAGAAGAAGGAAGAAGTAGAAGTCAAAACTTGAGTAGAAGTTGAAATCGGTTAAATGAAAGTCACAGTTGACGTCCCTCCGGAAATTGAGAAGTTCCTGCTCAAGAAGTGTGAGAAGACCAAAACTGAACCTTCTGAGCTGATAAAGCTACTCCTGGAGTGGTACTTCCTTAAATTCAGAAAATCCAAAACTGACAGTAGCAGTAGCAGTAGCAGTGGATTTCTCAAAGTTGCCAACGAGTGCGCCATGGAAAGAGTGAAGAACTGCCGTTACAGCGATGGCAAAAATTGTGCCAGGGAAGTCTTTAATGACATAATGACTGAAAAAGATCCGGAACCCATTGTGCCATACAAGTGTTTATTCTGCAATCATTTCATCGACCGGAGGGAGTCCAAAACAAAGTCAAAACCAAGGAGAAGAGAATACACAGGTCAAAAAGAAGATGATCCGGTTGATCAGACCTACGAGATCGCCAGAGTAGCTGCCAAAATGGTAGTCGAGATGTACAACGACAAGCTAAGCAATAACTCCAAAAATGATACGGACGAGGTCGATGAAGAAGCGATCACCAAAAATAAAGTAGAAAAACTTCTGGAAAAATGGTAAAGGTTGTAAAGTAGCTAATTGAGAGTTTTTAACTAATTATTAACCTATTTATTTACCTGCTTTCCTGGGATCGGTTATCTCTCCGTAGATGGCTGTTGCTGCAGCTGTGGCAGGAGAAACCAGATATATTTCGCCCTGTGGGCTTCCCTGTCTGCCCACGAAGTTCCTGTTCGAAGTGGATACGCTGACTTCGTTGGCCGCGATCAACCCAAAACTGCCTCCCATACACGGGCCACAGGAGGGATACTCTACCACAGCACCCAGCTCCACAAGTGAATCTACAATCCCCTCTTTCAACAATTTCCTGTACTCGGTTTTGGAGGCAGGGATCACTATCAACCTGACATTGGTGGCGATACTTTCGCCCTGGAGCATGTCGGCAGCTATCTTTATATCTTCATATCTTCCGTTGGTGCAGGAACCTATAAACACTTGATCGACTCTGGTTCCTTCTACTTCCTGAACATCCACCACATTATCCACGCTGTGAGGTTTTGCCACCTGAGGAGGCAGGTCAGTAACGTCCAGATCAACCCTGGTGTAACTGGCATCTTCATCTGTTTTGAGGTCGAATGACTCCATGCCCAGATATTCGAATGTGGTCTTATCCGGCTCAATTATCCCTGCTTTTCCACCCATCTCTATGGCCATGTTGGACATCGTCAGCCTTTGACTCATGCTCATATCCCTAACGGCTTTACCCGCATACTCACACGCAGCATAGTTGGCTCCATTGCTCCCTACCATACCGATTAGTTTCAGGATGACATCTTTACTGTAAACGTATCTGTCAAGCTTTCCGTCAACCTCAAATCTGATGGTGCGGGGAACTTTGAACCACAACTTGCCGGTGGCAAAAACAAATCCCATATCTGTGGAACCTATACCGGTGGCAAAAGCTCCCAGAGCTCCATACATGCAGGTGTGACTGTCGGCACCTACGACAAGGTCTCCGGGCTTTACATGACCTTTTTCCACCATTATCTGGTGAGCAATACCCTCATTTATATCGTAGTTCAGTATATTCTGCTCTTTAGCAAATTCCCTAAGCTGTTTCTGGTTCTCTGCCGAATTGATGCTGTCAGCAGGTGCCTGATGGTCGAATGCCATGATTATCCTGGAGGAGTCCCACACTTTTCCATCTCTGGCAATTTCTCTGAAGGCTTTGATGGCCAGCGGTGCCGTGATGTCGTGCACCATGGCCTTATCAATACTCGCCAGTACATAATCACCTGTTTTAACGTCCTCTCCAGTAGCTGAAGAGAAGATCTTCTCCGAGATGGTTTTTGAATTAGAGGTCATGCAATACCTCCACATAATATTGCATTATTTATCTTTTGCTGGAGTGGCATGTGCCGGAGTAGTAGGTGGTGGAGTGGTAGTTGTCAGCAAATTATTTATCAGTCCAAGATTTGGTTCCTATAATGGACACGTTAATGGAAATGACCAGGAAAGGTGTTCCTCCTGAATGGTTAAAAAAAGTCTGTGAGTATGAAGGAATAGGTTTAGGCACACTCACCAGTTTCATTTCCAGAGGAGAGGTTGTAGTATTTAGAAATAATCTCAGAAATGATGATCCTGATTTTGAGCCCAGAGCTGTGGGTAAAATGGTGTCCACCAAGGTTAATGCTAATATAGGCACTTCTGCTGATTATGTTAATGTTGAAGAAGAGATTGAAAAGGCGAAAGTAGCCGAAAAATACGGCGCTGACGCTGTTATGGATCTATCCACTGGCGGTGACATAGACTCTATCCGAAAGGAGATAATCAGGTCGGTCAACATACCAATAGGTACGGTCCCCATTTATCAGGCTGCCAGAGAGGCAGATGTCGTGGTGGATATGGATGAAGACGATTTCTTCAAGGTGGTGGAGAAGCACGCCAGAGATGGGGTTGACTTCATGACCATTCACTCCGGGGTCAACTGGACCAGCATCGAACGCCTCAAGAAGAGCGAAAGACTTCTCGGTGTGGTAAGTAGAGGTGGAGCGATCACTGTGGGCTGGATGCTCCACAACGAGAAGGAAAATCCCTATTACAAGGATTTTGATTACCTCCTGGAGCTGTTGAAGGAGTATGACGTGGCTATCAGTCTGGGAGATGCTTTCAGACCGGGCTGCATCCACGACGCCGGGGATAGGGTCAAGTTCACCGAATTCGTGTTGCTGGGTGAGTTGGCTCAGAAGTGCAGAAACGAAGGAGTGCAGTGCATCATTGAAGGTCCGGGTCACGTTCCCCTTGACGAGATAGAGACTTCAGTAAGGGCCATGAAATCCCTCTCAGGGAATGCTCCCATATACCTGCTCGGTCCTATTGTAACTGACATCGCGCCAGGATATGATCACATTACATCGGCGATCGGGGCGGCTATAGCCGGTATGCATGGCGCCGATTTCATTTGCTACGTAACACCTTCAGAGCACCTGGCTCTCCCCACCGTAGAGGACGTGAAAGAGGGTGTGATCACATCCAAAACAGCTGCACACGCCACCGATCTGGTTAAGGACGGGCAAAAAGAAAGGGCAAGAAAATCGGATTACTCCATATCCGTAGCCAGAAAGAATCTTGACTGGGAATCTCAGTTCAAACAGGCTCTTGATCCTGAAAAAGCGAAAAGTATATGGGAGAAACGAAGATCCGGGAGTGAAACCTGCTCCATATGCGGTGATCTATGCGCCATAAAGCTGGTGAAAGAAGCCTTTGGAGACAAAGACAAAGATAAAAGTAAAGGTAAAGATAAGGACCATAGTGAAACGATTTGTCATTAACGCGGTGATCCAATGCCTGATCCGACTAAACCTGCTTCATCACTCAGAAAGAAAACAGGAAAATGGAGAAATTACAAGCCAGTTTTTGATAACACCAGATGCAAAAGGAATTTTGAGCCGGTGGCTATAGGCAGGCTGGAACGATTTGTGGCTGACTGGGAGCTGGAAAAAGGTGCAGAAATACCCGAGGTCGAGAAAAGAACGGGCAAGAAAGTAGTGATTGTAGGTTCAGGTCCTTCGGGCCTCACGTGTGCTGCTGACCTCCTGAAGAAGGGGCATGACGTGACCATTTATGAAACCTATCACGTTCCGGGTGGAGTTCTAATCTATGGGATACCGGAGTTCCGTTTACCCAAGGATATAGTTCAGAAAGAAGTGGATTACGTCAGGAAGCTGGGAGCCAGGATAGAAACGGATGTAATTATAGGCAAGACCATGACTGTTGACGAATTGCTTGCAGAGTATGATGCGGTCTTCCTGGGAACAGGGGCTGGATTACCTGCTTTTCTGAACGTTGAAGGCGAGAATCTTGCTGGCATTTACTCTGCCAACGAGTATTTGATCAGGATCAACTTGATGAAAGCCTACAGGTTCCCTGAATATGATACGCCCATAAAGGTGGGGAAGAGGGTGGCCGTTATTGGGGGAGGCAATGTGGCTATGGATGCTGCTCGTTGTGCTCTTCGCCTGGGTGCTGAGGATGTTTACATTATCTACAGAAGAAGTGAACAGGAAATGCCTGCTAGACTGGAAGAAATAGAGAGAGCTAAAGAGGAAGGCATTCATTTCCTTAACCTCAACAACCCAGTCAGGTTCATTGGTGATGAGAAGGTAGAGCAGATAGAGTTGATGGAAATGCAGCTGGGAGAGCCCGACTCCTCGGGGAGGAGAAGACCTGAGCCCATTGAAGGAAGCAATTATTTGATGGATGTGGACCAGGTGGTTATCGCCATCGGTCAGAAGCCTCACCCGGTCGTCATGCAGACCACACCCGGCCTAGAAGTAAACGAAAGAAAAGGGACTATCATAGTTAATCAGGAGGGTAAGACTTCCAGAGAAGGTGTTTATGCTGGTGGTGATGTGGCTACGGGAGCGGCAACCGTTATATCCGCCATGGGAGCGGGCAGGAAAGCTGCAGAAGCTATCGATAAGTTGTTGAAATCATGAAGGAAGAAGTTGATTACCAGAAAAATAAGACTGGAATGTCTCAGAGGGACCCCAAGGAAAGAGTGAAGGACTTTGAAGAAGTTCCCTTAGGTTACTCCAGAGAAGAAGCGAAACAGGAGTCTGAGCGCTGTTTGCAGTGCATTGAGCCCAGCTGCATAAAGGGGTGCCCCGTAGAGGTTGACATTCCGGGTTTCATAAGATGCGTCAGGGAAGATGACCTTGGGAAAGCTTGCAAAGTCCTTAAAGAGAATAACTCTCTGCCCGCCATGTGTGGAAGGGTTTGCCCTCAAGAAGAGCAGTGCGAGCTGACATGCATGGAGTGCGGGCTCTGCTGGCTCTATTGTCCTGATGGATGTCTCGTACTTAATGAGGACGGATTTTTCGAGCCCGATTACGATTACTGTAAGGGGTGTGGCATTTGTGCCGAAGTATGTCCCCTGGGTGTCATAAAAATGGAGGTAGAAGTTTAATGAGCTACGATGTTCGGGAAGGTGCTCACTCGGTGGCTGAAGGGGTTGCATTATGCAGGCCGGAGGTAATTCCCTCCAATCCTATCATTCCTCAGACCCACATTATAGAGAAGCTGGCTTCTCTAATCTCTGAGGGAAAACTGGATGCAGATTACGTGAATGTGGAGTCACAACCCTCTGCTCTATCTCTAATGGCTGGAGCCACGGCTTGTGGAGTCCGAACATTCACAGCAACCTCATCTCAAGGACTTGCATTAATGCACGAATCACTGCATTCAGTTGCTGGAATGCGCTTACCTGCTCTCATGGTGGTTACAAATAGAGCTTTGAGCTCTCCCACAAATATCTGGAATGATCATTCGGACTCCATGTCCCAGAGAGATACTTCCTGGATGCAGTTTTATGCTGAAACCGTTCAGGAAGCCATAGATCTGACCATTCAAGGCTACAGGATCGCTGAGAGTAAGGATGTCATGCTTCCCGCAATGGTGTGCATGGATGGTTATTTGCTCACCCACTCTTATGAGCCCGTAGATATCCCTAAACAATCAGAGGTTGATGACTTCCTTCCCCCACTTGATGTGGAACATAAGCTGGATACGGAGAATCCCTTAACCCTGGGACCGTTTACTACTCCAGATGAATATATGGAGTTCAAATACGAGCAAAAAAAGGCTATGGATAAGGCAAAGGGAAACATCAAGAGTGTGAATAAAGAATTTGGGGATAAGTTCGGTAGAAGTTATGGAGATGGGTTGATCGAGTGTTACGGCAAAGATTACGATTTCGCCCTCATCGCTGCAGGCTCGGTGTGTGGGGCTATCAGGGATGTAGTTGAGGACAGATGCGGATTAATCAGGATACGCTCCTTCAGGCCCTTCCCCTCACAAGAATTGAGGGAAGCAGTGAAGAACTTCAATGCTGTAGGAGTATTAGATAGATCTTTCAGTTATGGCTTCAACGGACCGCTTTACTCTGAAGTAAAGTCCACAGTGAATGTCCCTGTTAAGGGATTCATAGCCGGTCTCGGCGGCAGAGATATTAGAGTAGAGGATATCGAGCAAATTATCTCCGGGCTGGAAAATTTCCAGGACAGTGATGAAGATGATGCTGAGGGAGAGTGGATAAATCTCAGGAGTGAGGAGTGATGAAATGACATCTGGTTTGCCCTCAGAAGAGTTGTTTGTTTCAGGTCATTCAGCATGTGCCGGTTGTGGCGAAGCGCTGGCTGTCAGAATAGCCATGAAGGCTTTGGGAGAAGATACTATAGTATGCCTGCCCACAGGATGCCTGGAATTCTTTTCCACTCGTTATGATAGCTCTGCATGGAAGGTCCCGGTAATAAATCTCTCGGATAACGCTGCTGCATTGGCCAGTGGGGTAGAAATGGCCCTAAAAAGACTTCATAAGGACAGTAAAGTAGCAGTTTTTGCTGGGGACGGAGTGACTGCTGATCTGGAGTTGAGCTCACTTTCCGGAATGCTGGAAAGAGGGCATAAGGTCATATACATTTGTGTGGATAATGAGGCCTATATGGGCACAGGAGATCATGAGAGCGGCGGGACTCCATTCGCTGCTCATACTTCGACCTCACCAACTGGGAAATCAGGTAAACACAAGTTTAAAAAAGACTTACCCTCTATTGTTAAGGCACACGACATACCTTATATTGCTACGGCATCTGTAGCTTACCCCAGCGATCTTTACAACAAGGCGTTGAAAGCATCCCAGCACCAGCCATCTTATATTCAGGTGCACACTCCCTGTCCCACCGGATGGGGCTTCGACAGCTCCCAAACAGTTGAAATAGCCAAACTCGCTTTAGAGACCTGTCTGTGGGTCAACTACGAGATGGTCGATGGTGAGCTAAAGGCAACACCAGTTAGAAAGAGGCCGGTTGAGGATTATCTTAAGTTGCAGGGAAGGTTCAAACATCTGTTCAAAGGGGATGAAGGAAAAGACCTCATCGAACACCTGCAATCAATAGCGGATGAAAATGCACGCCGATATGGTTTGATGGATTGATAAAGCCCAATGTCTAAAAATAGTCAAAAATACCGTCAAAAAAGTAAAAGTAAAAATACTATTGATTAGCAATAATTTAGCATACTCTATGCCCCAATTAATAAGCCCATATTGAGGATGGCTAAGCATGAGATTGTTGGGATTTACACGGAGAGATTCGGATTTAAAAGAGTTACAGCTTACAACTACCTGAGTAGGCTTAGAAAAGAGGGTTTTTTAACCCGAGAGGGTCACGGCAGATATAGATTAGGTGACTACGAGCGCATATCCTTTGAGACCTCTCCAAGAGTGAAAAAGATAACAAATCTGATAAAAGAGAGAATGCCTTTCATTGAATTCACCGTGTGGAGCACCGAAGACTTAGCTACTTCTTCGCATTACGCAATGGGCAATAACGTGGTCTTCATTGAAGCTAACAAGCGAGTCTCACAGAAGATTAAAGATGTACTCTTGGAGAACAACATTCGCTCCCTAGTTGAACCATCCAAAAAGAGGATGAGTGATATTTTCTACCTCTTAGAGGAGCCAGTGGTAATTTTCCAGCGAAAGGAATCTTATGCGACCTTCACTAAGAACAATTTAAGATTTCCTCAGCCAGAAAAAATGATCATTGATCTCTATTTTTACATCACTCGTCTAGATTTCCCCTATCCCCCAGATGAGTATGGTAGGGTACTTTATTACATCTTAAAGAACAAAAACTTGAACTTCGATAGACTCAAAAGATACGCATCCAGAAGAGGGCTAAATGAAGAGTTCTCTAACCTCCTCTCCAAGATGAAGGATAAATACCCAGAGTTGAATATTCCAAGGCTAAAAAAAGCATCTGAAATTGAAGCTACTTTAAATGAAATTGTAGAGGGAGCTTTGCTTTGAAAGACCTTGTCGAAAGATTTAATGATAAACTATGTGGTAATCCTGAGTTTTTCCGTCGGGCCTAACAATAAATAGGTGGCTAAAGGCATAAGGTTAATGGCAATAGATACAGGGGAAATTATGGACTTCGATATTATTTGGTTCGATTCATTGGGGGCTAAATCCTCGTGTGTCATGGTAAAAACCGATCATAACATACTTTTGGAGCCTGGGGTTGCAGAGATGCAGCCCTCATTCCCCGCATCCGACTCAAAGAAGATTAACTGGTATGATCAGGCCTACAAAAAGATCAAGTCTGCGGCCAACCTTGCCCATGCAGTTACCATCTCTCACTACCACTATGACCACTTCATGGTTGACCCTCAAATATACTCCCACAAACTGATAGTGGTTAAGGACCCTAACCAGTATATCAATTACTCCCAGAGAGATAGAGCTCAACATTTCCTGGAAAATATATTCACCCACTTCGGCGATACCAGCCTGGAAGAAAAGTTGGAAGAGCCAGAAAAAAAGGAGTATGCAGATCCCATGGATGAGCTGGAAATTGCCAGCAGTAAGGATTTTGGTGATTATCAACAGCGGAGAAATGAGTTGCTGGATAAGGGCAGAAAACAATTTTTCGATCATGCAGAAAAATGGCAAAAATACCAGAAGATTCCAGAAATTGACTTTGATAATGTCCGTCTCAAGTTTGGTGAAGGCCAGAAGCTCCGCTTGGGTAAGACTACTTTAAGGTTTACCAAACCGCTTTTTCACGGGATTGAGTTCTCCAGGGTTGGTTGGGTTTTCTCTACCGTAGTGGAATATAAAGGAGCTAAGCTTATCCACTCCTCGGACCTCAATGGCCCAATGATAGAGGATTATGCTCAGTGGATTATTGAAGAGAATCCTCAGGTTCTTATTCTGGATGGTCCCATGACCTACATGCTGGGCTTCACCGTCAACAAGACCAATTTCAGAAGAACTGTGGAAAATGCCCTCAGGATAGTTGAAGAAACCGATACAGAAGTTATAATTTATGACCATCACCTCAATAGAGAATCTAAATTCAGAAAGAGGACTCAGGAAGTATGGGAGACCGCCAAAAAGCTGGGTAAGAGTGTATATACTGCTGCAGAATTTCGGGGGAAGGTACCAGCAGCGCTATCAGTGGTCGACGCTAATAATTAATCATACGCTTTTGGTGTTTTGTGGAAACACATGATACTGGTTAACTCTTTTCACCTATCAAAACCATAGTTGTTGAGCAAATCTTTAATATAGGATGTATATTTGAGTCATAACAATGAAAATATCACCCAAGTGTCCAGCGTGCCTTTTGCACAGAACATACACTGAATCAAAGATGGTAACCGATGATGAAAATAAAATAAGAGAAGCGGTCGAGGACTCGCTGGAGGTTTTGAACAGAAGGTATCCCAGAGGGGGAGTCAATGCTGTTATTGCTACAGAAATGCACCGGAGAGTTTACGATATTCTGGGTGTAGAGGACCCCTATAAGCAGGTTAAGGATAAGTCCAATGAAATTGTTATGGATTTTTTACCCAAGGTTAAAGATTATGTTGAGAGTCAGAATGACGGATTCAGGGCTGCAGCCATAGCCTCCATTATTGGAAACACTTTTGACTATGGGGTTATGGGGCATGATGTTGCTGAAGACGACTTCATGAACTTCTTTTCAGAACAATATGCGAAAGGCTTAACTATTGATGACATGGATAAAATTAAAAAGTTCTGTAGTGGTAATGTGGTTTACCTTACAGATAATTGTGGAGAGATCATTGTGGACTCCCTTTTCCTGGAGAAGATAAAGGAAATATCCCACGACCTGACCGTAGCGGTAAGAGGGAAACCAATACTGAGCGATGCTACAATAGAGGATGCCCGACTGGCAGGTATAGATAAATTAGCCGATAACCTGCTCACAAATGGTGAGGGGGCTATAGGTATAATCGAGGATGAGTTGCCTCCGCAGACAATGGAAAAAATAAATAATGCAGACATCATAATAGCTAAAGGTATGGCAAATTATGAGTGTTTATCCGAATCCCCACTTCCCGTTGCATTTTTATTGACTGCGAAGTGTAAGCCTGTTGCCGATTCTTTAAGCGTTTCGGTTGGTGATATGGTTGCAAAATTTGAGAATTGATAATACCGAGGATTTGAGAGAAAGAACTCTCGTAGAGACTTTCGGTGCGCTGGATGGAAGCTACGGCCCCAACTATGAGTGCAAGTATTATCCATGCCATTTCGAAGGCCAGGACTGTTCATTCTGTTTCTGTCCCTTCTATCCCTGTTTGAATTACGAGCTGGGAGGAGAGCTAAAACAGTCGGGTGACAGATACATATGGGATTGCACCAACTGCTGGTGGATCCATGAAGAGGACAACGTAGAGGAGATCATCGTCTCCTTGAGCAGGTTTTCCAGACAAAAACTGATCGAAGAGGACTGGCAATTTTACAGTGCCACCATTCAGGAGCTTTTTTATGGTGAAGAGCTCGGAAAAAAGACCAACGAAGCATATAACTTAATTCCAGCTCTTTTCAATGACAAAGAAAGTGAGAAAGTAGATACTGCAGAATTACTCTGCATCAAGCTTGGTGATTTTGTAATAGAAGACATAACAAAGGTTGAAACTATTGACGAAGCCTGTTCTGGGATCATAATCCCAACAAAAGAAGGAAGTAAACTTTATGGAATTATTGACGGTCAGCCCACCGCATGCCACCTTTAGCTTTTTAGCCCTTTGGTCCTTTAGTCCTGTTCTTGTTCTATCGCTGCCTCAAGTTTCAGCAGCTCCTTTTTAATGTCAACACCTGAGCTGTAACCTCCCAAACCATTGGAACCTACCACCCTATGACAGGGTATGATCAGGGGAATGGGGTTCCTTTTCATGGCCTGACCTATAGCCCTTGGAGCTGTGCCCATTCTAAAGGCCAACTCCCCATAGGTTA
Source organism: uncultured archaeon (assembly GCA_964596255.1). Lineage (GTDB taxonomy): Archaea > Halobacteriota > Archaeoglobi > Archaeoglobales > Archaeoglobaceae > JdFR-22. The sequence continues at coordinate 6,888 of CAZQTT010000047.1, read as the reverse complement.
CAGTTTCTCCATAAGGAATGTTCCTGACCTCCTCCAAAACTTTTTGTACAAAACCGGTGGCATCCAATTGGATAAAGTAATCTTTAAAGTCGATTTTATAACCCTGAAAATAGCTTTTCAAATCTGCCTTTAGTTTTACTGCTTCCCCACTTCCCATTCTATTCTGGCAGGATGAGCTGCTGAACTCCAATCTATCTAAAATCCCATCCTCCAAAAAGACGTTCACCACTACTTTATTCTTGAAGGGAAAGTCGAGGTAAAAGCTATCCGATGTCACTACCTATGTCACTACCTGAGATTTCCTTGATCCTTTCTACTCCATCTATTTCCACGATTATTCTGGCTACCGATTCGGGGACCAGTTCTTCCCAGTGTTTTCCTTCCAAAATCCTTTTCCGGATTTCCGTACCCTGATACTCTCCCCTGTTCCGCAGATCTGTTCTTCTCACTTCATATCCCGCTTCATTGAACAATCTTCTCACCAGAGGATTGTTGGAGTATACCACGTCAATTGGAGGTATCATGGAACGAACGTGAGGCACCCACAGACTATTGCGGTATATGTCTTCCAGGGGTGTTATGTAAGCTTTTTTAACGGTTTTTATTTCCTCTATAGCTTTAGAGGCCATCAACATCCTTTCTCCCGCTGTAAAAGGATTACTGATGGAGTGGCTCTCCTGAGCACTTCCAATACCTATAACCAGCTCATCTACTTCTTCCAGTATCTCCAGAATTACGTCGTGGTGCCCCACGTGGTAGGGCTGAAATCTACCAATGAAAAAGCCTCTCATTTTCTCCTGTCAGTCTATTGATTTTTATCTTTTTTAGCTCAATGTCTTGGTGCCTTCTTTTCCTACCACTCTGTAAAGCTCATCCCGTAATCTTTTTCCATTCTTTTTCTCCCATTCCTCTATGGGAACTCCATACTCTGCCTGTATCTTATCTCTGTAGATCTCCGGGATGACGTTGAAAGCACAGAAGGGGATTATCTTGCCATCGGGTGTGGCGTAGTGTATCTCACAACGCTTAACTCTCTCCAGATCGTAGTTATAAAGATCCTGGAAGTGCATCATGCCAATGAACAGGGACCTCATATGGAACTTACCCAGTGTGGTGTAATCGTGTCTAATCAGAACATCGAATAATATCTTGCTGATATCGAATTCGCTAGGCGCTTTATCAAAGTAAACGAATCTCCTGAGGTCGATAATATCCTTAAAAGCCCTGAATCTCTTCAGCCTGCTTCTATGTATGGCGTCAGATTTCTCTTCCAGGTGCTCGAACAACCCCTCCACATCAAGAAACCTATTGATAGGAAGCAGTCTGTTACCCTCTTTAAACGCATAGGTAGCCATACCACAGGCAAAGTGGGTGGTGAGCTCGTACTGATGAAGTCCAGTCTGGGCCTCTACGAAATGAGATATGGGAGTAACGCTGGGTACCGGATAGAAGTCGCTTTTAGCTAATTCTCCTTCTGTTTGTTCCTCTATTCTCTTTATAGCTCCCGGTATGGTAATCCTGTATTTTTCCCTTTCTCTCCTCGAAAGTCTCCCCACCAGACTGACGGGCTGGAAGTTTACCCCTCTGACGATATCTATATTCCGGGAAGCGAAGTCTATTATGTCTCCCAACTGGTGATCATTTATGGATTTCAGGATGGTGGGCACGAACACCACACCCAGATTGGCTTTCCTGCAATTATCCAGTATTCGCTGGACTTCATTGTAGTTCTTGGGGTTGGTCTTCTCATCTACACCGTCAAAAGAGAGATAAACTGTGTTGACACCGGCTTCTCTCAATCTTAAGGCCAATTCGGGCTCCATAGCCATTCTTATCCCATTGGTATTTAGCTGTATGTGCTCTATTCCTTCTTCCCTGATAGCCTTTACAATATCTATAAGATCGTCTCTCAGAGTAGGTTCTCCACCTGTGAGCTGAACAGCGTTCGTTCCTATGGGTTTAGTATCTCTGGCAGCCCTGACCATCTCTCTTATCTGCTCAATGGTAGGCTCGTAGACGTATCCTCTGGCTTGAGCATAAAAGAAGCAGTACCAGCATGCCAGATCGCATCTATTGGTGAGAACGATGTTAAGCAGGGCGGTTTGACTTTTGTGCTTGCCGCACAAACCGCAGGAGAATGGGCAGTCTGTGCCATCGACATGGGGAGTGGAAATGCCGGGACCATCGTGAGTGAAACTGGCTGCTCTCTTGAACATGTCAGCATCCCCCCAATAGACGTCCGTAAATTCACCATGCTCTTTACAGGACTTTTTCATCATTACTTTGCCGTCTTCTTCGTACACTTCAGCAGTGACTTTCTTGAGGCATTCGGGACAAAGTGATGGAGTTTTATATGGCAATTTCATTGTAAAACCTCCAACATGCGTGTTTTATGATTATAGTTGCAAAATTCCTTGCCATTAATTTAATTAAAAATTATAAGGGTATATCAAAATTTCGCATTGGCCACTTAACTCAGAAAAAATATAACTTGATGCGAAGGCAACATAAGAACAATAGACACCGCTCTTTTGATTCGAAAGAGATATATTACAATCAAAAATTTCACAAATAATGCCATTTGAATTTCATAACCTTGATTATATGACAATCCCTTATATTATACTTACAACTATCTGGCTCCTCCTTCCTTCATATGTTCCCAACAATTTTGCGGTGGTCTTTGGAGGCGGTAAGCCTGTTGATTTGGGCAGGAACTTTATCGATGGAGCAAGGCTGCTGGGCGATGGTAAGACCATAAGAGGATTCGTCGCCGGTGGTCTTGGAGGGCTGGTGGTTGCCCACATTCAGCTCCTTATAGAGAATCTCCTTAATTTTGGTATCTACACTTCTGTTGTTTATACTTCTTTTTTGGGAATAGCTGTTGGGCTGGCTTTTGGTGCGCTGATAGGTGATATGGCGGGCAGCTTTATCAAAAGGCGGTTTAAAGTTGAACGGGGAGGCATACTACCCCTTCTGGACCAGCTCGACTTCCTGGTCTTTGCCCTGCTTGTGGCGAGCCTTAGCACAGATTTTTTTGCTCTGTTCACCATTCCAGTGATTATCGCAGCCTTTATTATAACCCCCTTCCTTCATATGCTAACCAACTTTATTGCTTATAAGTTAGGTCTAAAAGAGGTCCCGTGGTAAATATGTTAAAAGAGATGTTGGAAAGCACAGGAGCAGTTAAATTGGGTGATTTTACTCTTTCTTCAGGCAAAAAGAGCAACATCTACATCGATATCAAGATCGCATGTACATATCCTCAGGTTCTCTCGGAGATAAATAAGCTGGTGATGGATAAGCTGGAGAAAAGAGGCATTCAATACGATAAAATAGCTTGTGTCGAGCTGGGAGGAGTACCGCTTGCAGTCTCTCTATCCATAGCCACAGGTAAACCGTATGCTATATTCAGAAAAGAGAAAAAGGGATACGGTAGGGGAGAAGATGTCATAGGTGATATTAAAGAGGATGAGAGAGTTATTATTATTGAGGATGTGACCACTACTGGCGGCTCGGCTCAATCGGCAGTAAAACGGGTGGAGAAATTGAAAGGATATGTGGAAGCAGTAATTTGTGTGGTGGACAGGGAAGAAGGAGCCAAAGAGTTGTTCACTAACCAGAATGTCGAATTTATTCCATTACTGACCAAGAAGGAATTATTCGAGGAGATGTGAAGTGAATGGTAAAAATATATGTGGTTTATAACTACGGACAGTACAATCACCTGATACACAGAACTTTAAGGGATCTGGGAGTAGAGACCAGGCTGGTGGAAAACTCCACACCAGTTGAAGAGCTTAAGGATCTGGATGGACTGGTCCTGGGAGGTGGACCCACTCTAAAAAGAATGGGTAACTGCGAACAATACCTTCGGGAGCTGAAAATGCCTATATTGGGTGTCTGCCTGGGACACCAGCTAATGGCCAAAGTCTTTGGCGGTGAAGTAGGTGAAGGAAAGCTGGGAGGCTACGCAGAGGTCGAGGTGAGGATTGTGGAAGAGGATATCATTTTCGAGGGAATTCCCAGGGAAATAAAGGTGTGGGCCAGTCATGCTGATGAGGTAAGAGAGATCCCTCCCGACTTCAAGTTACTTGCAGAATCAGATATATGCAAGATAGAAGCCATGCGTCATAAGGATACGGATATCTATGGTATCCAGTGGCACCCTGAAGTTTTTCATACTGAAAAAGGAATGGAATTTTATGATAACTTTGTAAAAATATGTAGAAAGTAGTGGCTATAGGATAACAAATTACAATCTTTTGCGAAAATTTTTTTATGAATCTATGCTAAATAAAATTCATGAAGACTGTTATACTTGCAGGTGGTACTGGTACCAGACTATGGCCTCTCAGCAGGGAAGCATACCCCAAACAGTTCACCAAATTGTTCAACGGGCAATCCCTTTTTGAGAAAACGGTTCAAAGAGCTTCAGTTTTCTCCAAACCGGAAGATATCTACATTGTTACCAATGAGAGTCACAAATTCAGTGTTGTGGATGCATTATCCGATGTAAACATTAATGTTCCAGAGGAGAACATACTTCTGGAGCCCGCTTCCAGAAATACATTGCCAGCGATCTATCTGGCGGTTAAAGAAATAAACGATGAAGATGAGGATGTTGCGGTGTTACCCTCTGACCATCATCTCGTTCTGGATGAGAAGTATATAAACGGCTTTGAGGTTGCTCAATCTCTTTCAAAAGATTATCTGGTAACCTTTGGTATTAAGCCCGAAAGACCTCACACTGGTTATGGATACATAAAACCAGGTAAAGAGTTGAAAGGAGGGTACGAGGTCGATCAATTCGTGGAAAAACCAGATGAGAAGACCGCTGAAGAATACCTTAAGAAGGGATACTTGTGGAACAGCGGAATGTTCCTGTTTAAAGCCGGTCTCTTCATGAAGGAATGTGAGAAACACCAGCCTGATCTGGTAAAAGCTTTTGAGACTGAAAGACCCTATGATCTAGTTCCAGACATCTCCATCGATTATGGTCTCCTGGAGAAGACCGATAATGTGGCAGTGGTCCCCCTGAGTATACACTGGAACGATGTGGGTAGTTTTGACGCTTTCCATGAAGTCCTGGATAAGGATGAGGATAACAACGCTGTTAAGGGGGAATATATTCCTATTGATTCTCAGAACAACTTTGTGATTGGAGACAGGCTTATTGCCACCATTGGCATGAAAAACACGATTGTGGTGGACACAGGGGACGCCATTCTGGTGTGCTCCAGACATGATGCTCAAAGGGTCAAAGAACTCGTAGAAATCTTAAAGTCGAAGAACGATGGAAGAGCCATCGTCCATCGCACTGTATACCGCCCATGGGGCTCATACACTTTGCTGGATGAAGGAGACCTTTACAAAATGAAGAACCTCACAGTACTGCCTGGAAAGAGATTGAGTCTTCAGAAGCACTATCACAGAAATGAGCACTGGGTGGTAGTGAGAGGAGTAGCCAATGTTACCGTTGAAGATAAGACATTTATGCTGGAAAGAGGAGAGAACACCTTCATCCCCATGGGGAGCGTTCACAGGTTAGAGAACCCAGGAAAGATACCTTTAGAGGTGATAGAGGTACAGATAGGCGAGTACCTTGGTGAAGACGATATAGAGAGGTTCCAGGACGACTTCGGTAGAAGTGAGTAGTTATAAAGTGGAAAGAAACTTCCTCACTCTTCTTTATTTTTTTCACAAATTGAGCCGGGTTGTATTCAGGCTTCTTTAGACGTGTTCTATTGTTCAGATTTCTGCTTACCAATGTTAACACATTTTCCAATATTTTAGGCTACCCGAAAAATTTAACTGAAGTTCTAATATATAGATAAGTAATGCTGAGGTGGAAGGGATGCAGATACTGTAATTGACTGTATTTCCCCTCACTCACAGAGAACTTTCTTACCGGCTCCTTACCATCTCAGCCCAAATGGAGGTGAAAAATGCCATCTACAATCGATCAGGAGATGTGTGATGGGTGTGCTGAATGTGTTAACGTTTGTCCCCAGGAAATAATCGACCTTGATGAAGAAGGAATAGCCTATGTTAGTGACCCTGATGAATGTGACGACTGCTGCTCATGCGTAGAAATCTGCCCTCAAGAGGCTATAAGCAATCCAGAGTGTTAATACCTTTTCTTCATTTTTTTATATAAATTTAGAGAACTTAAAAATTAAGATGATTGATTTATTTGACTTATCTCTTCTTTTCCCGTGGGACACAAATCATCTCTTTGATCTGGAGGTCAAAGAAAGTGTTCATGTGAGCAGGGCTCAGCACCACTGCGGTATCGGCTCCGCCACCCCTACCCCCAATCGCTACTGCTTCTTTTAGAGGGGCTGCACCACTATCGGCGGCCATTATGGCTATCTCCACGCAGACTTTCAAACCGTGACCGAAAAGAGAACGGAGAGCCTCAGCAACCGCTTCAACCCTTGAAGTACCACCAAGTCTTTTTGAAAAGCTTCTCTCCACACCCGAGAGCATGTGACTCTGCCTGACAAATTTCACTCCCTGTTCTTTGAGATAATTCTCTATTTCGGGAGGCATGGAATTCTCTCCTTCCATGATGAATCCTGTGTGGTATGTAACGACCACAAGCTGTAAGTCCAGACCTTTCTGGTCGATAATTTCTAAAGCTCTGGTAGCGGTCTCACCGCTTGAAGAGGCAACTATTACGTGCTTGATATCCGTGTCCCTGGCCCTTTCTAAAGCTAAGTTAAGAGTAGCTTCTGTATTATCCTTACCCGGGCTATTGAAGTATGTGATCTTCTTTTCTTCCATCATATCCTCCATCATAACATTCAGCCTTTTGCCAGGTTTAATATATTCCTAAACTCCCATACTTTTAGGCACTATGATATCGAATTTCTCGAAAATATC
>CAZQTT010000046.1:0-20666 GCA_964596255.1 uncultured archaeon | reverse complement strand
AAGAGGATGAGAACATGCTGGCAATTGTTGATGCCACCTCTACGAAGATAGGGCTGCCCTCTGATGAGAGGTTTATTGATGTAAGACCTTTTGATACCAGGTCATTAATAGATCAGATGATCACAATTCAGGACGAAATTGGGGGAGAAAGAGCCGCTCTGGACTCCACTACAGCCATTGGTTTCGCAGTTCAAGACCCTGCTAAGTTTAGAGTTGAACTGCTGAAAATAGCTACCACCATGGAGATACTGGGCCTTACCTCACTGCTGACATGTGAGATTGTTGATGCCACTGGTGATAAGATAAGCAGGTTTGGCGTGGAGAATTTCGTTACTGAAGGAACTGTTGTCCTTTATTACAGCAGATCAGAAAATGTTCGTGTAAGAAGCCTGGAAATATTCAAGATAAGGGGCAGCAACCACAGCAAGAAGATCCATCCATTCGAGATAATGGACAACGGAATAGTGGTACACTCTAGAGAGGAGGTGTACTCGGAAATCTAATCAAATTTCAAATTTTTCTTATTATATTTCATTCTCAATCTATTCCGTATCCATTTCTATCCCGTAGGCTTTTTCCGGGTTCTCCTTACATATTTTATAGATCAGGCTCTCGCCAAACTCCTCTTTCAGTTCATTTACTCTTTTGGGAACTGTTTTTGGTCCCAGAACTGAGCCCGGCCTATTCCTATCGTCTATGTAATCTGTTTCCGCCATAAATCTGGAACCTTGCTTTGCAGCCTCCTTGAGGTTCTTACCGGAGGCAAGGACCGAGGGAAACATACCTATTTCGCTCAACTCATCTATAGCCGGTGGGGAAAAATGCTTTACAATCCTGTCCGTGGGTAGCCCGGCTTTCCGGGCAATATCAGCGATCTCTTCCATCCCCTCCTTGCTGTAGCTTTCGGTATGTATCTGGACAGGACAGCCTACATCTTTTGCCACCTCAAATGCGTGGTGAAGCACTTCATTGCTCAGCTCCCATACGTCAGGTGAGACTGTATAGTGGGGTCTTCCACTTTTGATTGCCACTGCCTTGCTCTCTTCAACATACTTTCCTGCAATGTCTAGAGCATCTTTCATGATCTTGGCAGCCGCTTTATAACCTATTTTATCGCCCAGAATAGTTATCTCAGCCGGATGGACCCCCAGAATGGGGTAGGCAGTAACTATTTCATTGGCGTCTTTTACCATGTCAATGTGGAAGTCAAATATGTGTCTGAAATCTTCCCCTCTCACAGGATTGATGTCGTAGCAAGTAGTGGTAAGAGAAACAAGAAATACATGAGTACCCCCAACTCTTTTGAACTGCTTAAGAGCTTCAAGCTTTAGATGATTGTAGAGGTGCATGTGGTTGTCAGTAATGATCATATGGGATGTGGAATGCCTGATTTTTTAAGTGTTTATGCTGAACCATAGACCTTGGAATAAACAATGAAGGCTTAGACCACCCAGATGTAGTTGTAAAGGAAGTGCCAGGCAGTACACATAACGTAGATAATGGGGATCAGTTCGTAGCTGTTCTTTCTGAAGCTTAAGTTAATAATGTAGCTCTGTAGCACACCATTGATTGTGTGGACTGGCAGTATAGGGACAGCGGACATTATGTGGAAATATCCGTAAAACATGGTTTTGGTGAACAATTCCACAATTCCAAAGGTTAAACCTGCAGCTATACCTGTATTAATTGCAGTTAACGTAGTGGTTTCCCGATATATGAAGTAAATCAAGAGCAGAGGCACAAGTCTGCCCAGAAATTCTTCAATAATAGCAATAAACAGTGTTGGGGCCAGCCTCTCGATAAAGACCAGGAAAGATCTTGGTATGTGGGATTCGACAAAGAAAGTTACAGGGAAGAACAAAAATATCAGTATGATTATAGCGATAACTCTCTTCATTGATGAACAGATATACATGTAGAACATATAACTTTTTAACTGTGATGTAGCAAAAATTGAGAGGATTCGACAACTGCAGTCAGGATTAAACAATAAGGGTACTTTGTTCGTTTCGTTCCGCAACAGCTTTAATAAATTTTTAATTTATATAAATGTAATTTTGTTTAAATCGAGTCCCGTCTTGCTGATTTTATTCCTAAGACATTAGTCTCGATATTACTTCAAATAGAATATCACCAATAAGAACAGAGATAATGAATCCAGTGGTTATGAACACCAGAAAGGGAAGCCCGGGCGTGACCCACACTTTTTCTACCTTACCCTTATTCTTGGCTTTCTTGAGGTCGGCGAGCATTTTGTCATCAGGCTCGATACCTCTATTAACTCTCTTTACCTTTTCACCGTTAATATACTCCAGTAGATTATGGAATGGTGGGATTCGGTCGGCATCAACTCTATATCCCGTAAAATAATGCAGTAACCTCCCCTCTCTTAAGCCCTGTCGCAGATTTTTGAAGAATACATAGAGAACAACTGCAGGAGAGAATATTACCGCATTTGAAAGGGTAGAAAAAGCAAGTATCCCAAAACCCTGATTGAGAGAAGGCATAAACCACATCTGAGGATACACAGGAAAGGCCACTGCAATCAAAATTAAAGCTTTAGCATCCGCTCCACCCCACAAGCCAGTATAGTGTAAACCATAAGCTAATAAAAATATGATTGAGAATTGGATTAATGCCATTAAGAGATTGAACTGAGTTAAAACATATTCAATTACTATAATAGGGATAAAAACTGCCAGCATAAACTTCCACAATTTATTGGGAACTCTTCTTTCTTTCAAATCAACCTTGCATGCATAGATTAGGAAAGGAAGAGCTACAACCACTTTAAAAAAATAATAATAGGATATCATTCTAAGCCTTCACACTGAACGAGTGGGCTATAAACAGAAAGCCCATAGTTAAGATACTGATTATTAAAGGCATGACTACTGCAGGAGATACTATTAAATTGAACGCTGAGGCCATGAGCACTGCAACTCCCGCCAGCGAAGCCAGAATAAAACCGGCCAGCAGGAACAGCATGTCCTTTCTCAAGCTCACTACCTGGGCTTTCAACACCACCCCTATGACCAGCATGCTTGCCCCTACAAAGGCAAATCCGAAGAGAAAATATAATATTAAAAAATAGAGATTAGGGATTTTAATCACTCCCTAGCTCAGATCAACAGCTGTTTGACCGCTTAAAGATTCAGGTACAGATATTCCCACTATGGTTTTTGCTCCTGTCGACGGTATTATTCTCATAGTAGCATCATTACCTTCCGATAGTGCATTATCTATTGCACTTACGTTCACATGTATCTTAGCAATATCTTGAGAGCTGGTCATGACCGGTAGGTTTTGTGAAAGAGATGCATCATCATCATTGACCTTTGTAATATTAAATTTGGTACTAAAGTCAGTATTGCTCCAGTTATCCGTAGTATAGGTTAACATCTGCTGTGTATCATCATCTATGTAGTTTATAGTGAGGTTTGCTAAGTTAACATCTTCACTCCCTGCACGAAGTTTTACAGTGAAATTGATCCAGTCCACCGTTCGGGAGCCAGTCACATTACCATACATTGTTTTAACATCTAATCCGGTTGAGGTCTGGGATGTGGCTTCTTGTCCTGTAGTCTGAGCTCTTTGCTGCAACAACCCAGCAGTGTTTATAAGTACGGCTGCTGCGATGGCAGCTACAAGTACCATTGCAATGAAGACAATCAATGTACCGATTCCAACTTGACCTTTTTCATCTTTCATTTAGATCACCTCAGGTTAAATCTACGTTACTAACGCTTTCTAACGACTCTGGGGCATTAATTGAATAGATTGTCGTCGCTCCACTAGGCGGAATCAATTTTACAGTCGCTGATTCGCCTTCTCCTAAGCCACTACCACTATCCCTAATAGCGGTCAAGTCCAATTTTATGTTAGCTATATCATCCCTACTGTTTATAACAGGACTAGAACCGTCCGGGTCTTGTGGAAATCCCACCAGGTAGTGCGTTCCATCTGCAGAACTACCAGAAATTAGCTCTTGTGCGTTATTATCATCTGTATAAGCAACAACTATTTCACTTAAATTCACATCTTCACTGCCTGCACGAAGTTTCACTGAGAAATTCACTTCACTAACTGCGTTACTACTAACTGTTCCGGTTACTGCTACTACATCTAATCCGGTTGAGGTCTGGGATGTGGCTTCTTGTCCTGTGGTCTGAGCTCTTTGCTGCAATAGGCCGGCGGTGTTAATCAATACGGCTGCTGCGATAGCAGCAACTAGTACCATTGCAATGAAGACAATCAGTGTGCCTATACCCACCTGACCTTTTTCATCTTTAATTACTGGCTTTTTTACCATATTTCACTCACCATTATACTCATACTCATAATAATTAATAAATTTTTCTTTACTCTTATCAAAATTGATATTTATAATTGAAGTATTAAATTTTTCAAATTAAGATTTTTTATTTACATTAAATTACAACATAAAATCATAAATTATATTTTCTGATAGTTTCCCACATCTCAACTGGCTTCTCGTTATACTTCCAGTCCAACTCTATACCCTCAGAAGTGATCTCCATTTTAACTTCCTTAACTAAAGATACGTAAGCAGAGCGCCTCTTCTGTTTCTCCACCAGAACTTTCTGCACTTCAGCAAGGATGCCTTTTTCTACCAGCTCGTTGAATTTACGATAACAGGTTGCGGGAGGTATTTCAAGCTCTTCACTTATTTCCTGGACTGTTATGGGCCGCTGCATAGCCATAGAAATAATTTTTACACTGTAAAAGTCAAAAAGAGACTGGAAGTCGTCTTCAGATACCACGTTATCCCCCAAAGGTTTTTAATGAAAGAAAAGGAGTGAAGAGTATGCAGGCTTTTAAAGAAGATGGTACTTTTCTGTGCGATGTGGAGAAGCTCGAAAACTTCCGAAAGTATATAGGCCTGATGTTTACCCGGAACCTTCCTGAAGATAAAGGTCTTTTGCTTAAGTTGGATTCAAATTCACAATACTTGCACTCTTTTTTTGTGTTCTTCAATTTCCATGTAGTTTTTCTAAATGAAAAGTTCAGGGTTGAAGAAGAGTTTGTCATGAAACCATTCCAGGTAAAAAGAGCAAAAGGCGAATGGGTTTTGGAGACGACCCCAAAAAACATTGAGAAGGGAGAGAAGTTGCTCATACATTAGCCTCCTCCATGTATCTATTTACGGCCACTTCTCCCAGTGGAGTTAATTCACCATTTTTCAACAACTCTTTTGATTCCAGATTGTTGACCATTCTTTGCACATCTGTTGCTTCCATATTCATAACTACCGGTAGATCATCCACCGGTAAGCCGGAATAAAGTGCATGAATAATCTGTTTTTCGGATTGAGATAATTTAATCTTGTTTAAGGCCTTAAGTATACCGCCGTATTCGAATGCGATATATCTTTTGAGGAGATTCATAGTCCTCTTATCGGGAACATGGATGTATGAAGCTAGAGATTCGCCTTCTTCTGTTGATTTAATATTAAGTACATCCACCTGTTTTGACCCTATAGTTCTGTACTCAACTCTTATATCTCTTACTGAACCGAGATTTATCGGTTCTTTGTCAAGCAAAACTGATCCTTTTGCGATATTTAATATGCCGTTATTCCATTCTTTTCTAAGCAGAACACCACCCTTTATTGCTGGATGCTTATAGATAACCTGTTTACCTTTTAATAAGATTCTCATTAATAGAAAGGCAAATTTATTCAATTTCTCGCTGTTAGCCTTAATTACAGTGATACTGGGCTTCTCATCTTTTATAAATCCGATTTTAAGGGAATCTTCCATAAATTCTTTAAGCTCTTCTGAGACTTCAGTTTTTTTAACATCAAAAATTTGGGGAATGCCGATGACCTTCTTTTCCTCTTTAGTAGCTATTACCAGGGTTTTTTTACCTAATATTATCCTTGATTTTTCAAAATCCTCCATCTTTTTTCCTTGGGTCTGACCATCGGGTGTGGTCGATTTAGCTATAAAATCAGCGATGACTTTTTCCATAACTAACTGTTAATATATACTATAAAATTTTTAAATTTTACTGAATCTCATAGTTATTATTTCATAAAAGTTAAATAACAATTCCATCATTGTTATCATTATAATAAGAAAATAGTTAAAAGGTTCACAATCGATTATCTCATTATTAGGGGAGAGTGAAGAGGATGTTAAAGAATACCCTGAAAAAATTGTCAAGTTCTGATCAGACTAAAGGTAATAAGAGTCCTTCCGGCAAAGGTAGCAAGAGCAGTAAGAAGGGTAAAAAGAAAAATAAGCCAAAAAAGAAGGAAGAGGAAGAATTCGATATGGAGGACGAGTCCAACATTGAGGACGAAGAATTTAACGAAGAAGCAGAAGAGTTCGAAGAGGACGAAGAATTCGGTGATGACCTGGGCGATGCGCTTGATGATGAGTTAGATGATGACGAAAGCCCTTCAGGTAAAATAGCGGAAATGGAGACAAGAGTAAAGGATGTGGAGAACGAAGTAGGTCAAGTCTCCTCAAAGCTGAACACTATAAAAGCAGAGAACGAAGAGATGGGGAACAAGATCAGCGAGATGGAAGAAAATATCAGAAAACTTCTGGGAATCTATGAGATGGTCACCGAAGGAATAAACCCCTTTGCTACAGAGACCGGATACGGTGGAAGTGAAGGTTTAGGTATATTCTCTTCAGTAAGTAAAGAAAGCAAACAGGAAGATGTCCCTGAAGAACTCTCATCGAAAGATGCCGAGAGTTTCTTTGAAGATGTTGATGAAGACAGTGAAGAAACGGAAAGCGAACCAGAGCCCATTGAGACCGATGCAATTAGCGGTAAGGAAGGGGGCGAAAGCGCTGAACCTGAATCCGGAGAATCCCCGGAGGACATGTTCCAAAGACTAAAAAGCGAGGGTGGACAAGAGGAACAAGGGAGTAGTGAGACCGAACCGAAAGGTGAAGAGATTAATTTTGAAGAACCTGAACTGGTTGATGAATGGTCTGAGGATGAGTCTCAAATGGAGGTTGAAGGTCACGTACATCCTTCGGAAACCAGTGAGAACGTGCAGGAGGCTGTATATGAGACCAGGTCCCATGCCGGAAAACTTCCCAAATCTTCTTCCTCTCCTTACTTGCAGGATATTCCCAAAGACCTCATCTCCGATGTCATCGCATTGAAGTGGATGGATTATCTGGTCAACACCTTTGGAATAAAGAGGATGGCTGATATACTGGACTTCTATGTGGATATCGGGTGGATAAGCAAGAAAGTTAAAGATCTGCTTATCAACTATTCCCGAGGCTATGTTTTGAGAGAAGGGCATATGATCGAGGAACCGGATACCCCTACACTGAGAGATCACTTTAAATCGCTTATCTTTATCTCCAAACTCAGTGGCCATGACCTTAACCTTGAAGAAGTTGAGAGACTGGTTAAGGATGTGGAAGAGCTGGAAAAAGACGTTAACGATGTGATAACTGAACATGCCTTCGGGAGCAATTGCTAGCGCAATCTTACTAATCGCCATGGCTGTAACTGCATCAATGATTTTCAGCACCCTGAGCTCTAACTATGAGTTGTTGCGGAAAGCTGATATCAAGAAAGAACAGATAGAGTATAACCAGCTCCACACCTTTTTGAATGTGGATAATGTCAGTTTTAGCTCAGGTACTGTAACTATCAATGCCACCAACGACGGAAGCACAGTTATCCAGACGGATAAGATGGAAGTGTTGTTTGATGGAGAACTGTACACCGACAATATTACTTCCACCACAATTGACGGCAAGGAAGCCAACATCTGGATCCCAGAGGAAACCCTTACCATTGAAGTGAATTCATCGCTCAATCCATCCAGCGTAAAATTGGTGGCAGATAATGGAGCATCAGACTACTGGAGTGGTTAAATGGCATCTACATCCGTATCAGAGATAATATTCTTCATTGCCGCACTTGTGATCTCTTCTATGATCGCCGGAGTAATGATAACTTCTGTACAGGAAACCTCTGATGTCTTCAATCAGAGAAGCAAATCGCTGGTAGAGAATATCAAGGACGACATAACCATAATAAATGATCCGGACAACATTGCCAATGACCCTCTGATAATTTATGTTAAGAACACTGGAGACAGCTCTTTTGCCGCAGACGAAAAAATCTTTGACGTCCTAATTAACGGAACATTTCATAGTAATTTTTCTGTAACTTCACTGGATGGAGATAACAAGTTGCTGCCCTCCGATGTTGCCAAATTAACTATCAATACCACCCTTCCTTCAGGTTCTCATACCATTAGAGTTTACGTTAAAGGTAATGAGTGGGATGAAATAAAGTTCAGAATATAACATCTTTTATTTTATATTAAATTAATAGATAAATTCTCACACGGCTTATTTGCCATGAGGACTAATTAGAAAACCTTTTTTAGATTATAACTATCATTATGATATAGGTACTCGCTTATATTCACGTAAGTAACAGCAGGTGATGATATGTATTCCATTGATTTAGAAAATATTGACAGAGTTAAAGAAAAGCTGGGAGGAGGCCTACCTGAAGGTTGTATAGTCCTCCTGGAAAGCAATTATGGAGGAGGGAAAAGTGCACTCACTCAGAGGTTTTCCTATGGTCTTTGTATGGCCGGACATACTGTAACCTACATCTCCACAGAACTCAGGGTAAACAGGTTTTTGGGTCAAATGCATGCATTGGGCTTCACCAAAATAGAGTCTATGCTACTTCAGGAGAAAATGTTGTTTTTGCATGCGGATCTTGGCAAGTTCAAGGGAAAAAGAGAGCTCTTGAATAGAATGAAAGAGTCTAAAGCCATCTGGAAGGCGGATGTTATCATAACTGACACCTTTGATGCCATATTGAGGAATGATGCCACTTTTGAAGAGATGATAACCAAAGATGAAGGAAGAGGTGCAGCTCTAAACATTATATCATTTTTCAGAGACATGATTGGAAGAGGAAAAACCATTATAATAACAGTTGACCCTTCCAACGTGTCTGAAGAGGTCATAAATCCCTTTAGATCAGTTGCAGATGTTTATTTTTACATAGAGATGATAGAAGTTGGAAGTGAGATCAGGCGTTCTATTAATGTTAACAGGCACGCTGGGGGAGGAGATAGATTAGGTGATAAAATCGGTTTTTCTGTGAGGCCTGGTGTTGGAATTGTTATTGAGTCCAGATCGGTGGTCTGATCAGGGGGTGATTTATGGCTACCAAACTTGATCCTGAGTTAAAAAACCTCGCTTACAGGTATCCACACCTGAAGGACCACCTTGTGAGCTTTAAAAGGATTACCGGAAAGTATCCTGAGTTTAAGGAAGAACCAAGTAGTGATGATAAGGCTGAAAGACCCAATTTAATTTACCCCATTGGGGAGCTGCTCTTCGCGCATATATGGGGAGGAATGGCTCAAGAAACCAAATACTACAGCGTTGAGCCTACTCTTGACGAAGAAGAGTACAGCAAATACAGAGGTATCAGGGAAATTGTTCTGGAAAAATCTATAGAAGAGGAAACCCCCGAAAGTGAAGAAGGGTTCACAGATATTATTGAAGAAATACTCTCCAAAGTAGTTGCAGTAAGAAAGAAACCCGATAACGAGAAGAAGGGGCTCTGGGGAAAATTTGGCAATAAAAAGGTCGAGGTTACTGAAGATACTTACAACAAGCTTAGATACAGGCTGAATAGAGACATTATCGGCTTAGGCCCTCTGGAACCAATGATCAGGGACAAATACTTTGAGGATATCCATGTTATAAACCGGGAAATCACCTACGGAACGCATAAAATCTTCGATATGGTAAGAACCAACGTAAAATGGGACAACGAGCAAGAGTACGAGAGATACCTCAAGGCTTTAGGAGAGAGGATCGGTAAACCAGTAACCGATGCCCATCCAATCGTTGATGCCAAACTTCCTGATGGGTCAAGGCTCAATCTGGTTTATAGTGACGACGTTTCCAACAGAGGGTCTTCACTCACCATCAGGAAGTTCAAAGAAGTGCCATTATCCTTTACTCAACTGGTAAAATTTGGCTCCATGTCGCCCACCCTCGCCGCCTATTTATGGTTGTGTCTGGAAAACGATGTTAGTTTTATTGTCAGTGGTGAAACAGCCAGTGGTAAAACCACCACATTGAACGCTGCTCTCAGCTTTATACACCACGATTCCAAGATATACACCGTAGAGGATACCCCAGAAGTTTTACCCCCTCATAACGCGTGGCAGCAAATGTGTACTAGAGAAGGTGAAGGGGGGAAGGGTGGAGTAGGTATGTTCGGATTGTTGAAGGCCGCATTGAGAAGCAGGCCCAATTACATTATAGTCGGTGAGGTTAGAGGTGAAGAAGGTAGAATCGCTTTCCAGGCCATGCAGACCGGCCACCCCGTCATATTTACTTTCCACGCAGGTACCATGGAGGCACTGGTACAGAGAATCACCAGTGACCCCATAAATGTCCCTACTCCATTCGTTGGAAACCTTGACATAGCTCTTTTCCAGAATTTTATCAAAGGAAAAGGTGTCAGAAGAGTTACCAGCGTTCAGGAAGTTGAGGGGTATTCTAAACAAGCTGATGGTATTATCACCAGAGAAACCTTTGAATACGATTTTGCCAATGATGAAATAAGTTTCAGGGGGTTTGCCAACTCCTACATTCTGGAAGATAAGATTGCCATCAAATTGGGTTACTCCGACAGGAAACAGATATACAATGATTTGGAATTCAGGAGCAAGGTTATTGAAAGAATGGTGCAGGAGAAAATCTTCGACTACCATGAGGTGAACGAGTTGTTGAAAGCCTATAGATTAAATGGAATCGATGGATTACCTTTCAGCGTTCATTGAGGTAAAATGAGCTCGAGCCAATATGACCAAGCTTTCAGGATGCTGGGCCTGGATGCCCGGGAGTATTTTATCAAGTTTGCTCTACCATTGACCTTGGCTTTCGTGGTAGCCGGATTAATACTCTACATTTTTGTGGGAAGGTTACTGGATAGTTTCTCATTCTTATTCCTCACGCTGCCTTTATTCGGGTTGCTGGTAGCATTAGTTTATCCCAAAGTTGTGGTGGACAAAAAAAGAGTGGAGATCAATCAGAATCTCCATCTGTTTATAACCCATGCCGGTACCCTTTCAACTGCTGAAATGGAGAGAAAGGGTTTATTCAGAATTATTGGAGAGAAAAAAGAATATCAAGAATTAAGCAGACAGGCCAATTTGATTACCAAACTTGTAGGCGACTGGGGAATGAGCTTGCCTGAAGCCTGCAAATTCCAGGCTGCCAGATGCCCCAGTAAAATATTTAGTGATTTTCTGGAGAGATTTGCATATAACGTTGACGCCGGTCAGGAGGTGGAGGACTTTCTGATAAGTGAGCAGTCGGTTATAATGTCGGAATTCGAGACCATGTATGTTAACGCTCTAAAGGATGTGGACATATTTAAAGAGCTGTTCCTGTCCATGATCCTGTCTATTGCATTTGCTGTAGTGTTCGCCATTATTCTCCCCGCTATCACCGGCATGTCGCCAACAATACTGGTAGTCTCCACCGTGTTCCTTTTTGCCATAGTAGAAATTGCTTTCCTCTACGCCATGTACTCCCGTATGCCCAAAGACCCCCTATGGGGTGAATTTGATAACAAAACGAGTTCAGAGAAAAAGATTGATAAATGGATCTATATCTCCGTGGGCGGTATTATGGTCTTATCTGCAATAATCCTGTTATCTTACTTGAAAATCGCTTTCTCGTTTATAAACCAGCTTCCGCTTATTATGAGGTTTACTATTCCTCTCACACCACTTCTGTTGCCTGGTGTTGTATCCAGAGCAGTAGAGATGGAGATTAAAGGAAGGGACAAACAGTTTCCCAGTTTTGTCAGGTCTCTTGGTGCAGCCGAGTCAGCCAAGCAAACAACAACAACGCATGCATTGAGAACCCTTCAACATAAGGATTTTGGAGAGCTAACAAATCTGGTCAGAAACCTCTACAAGAGGCTCAACTTGAGAATAAGTCAAGAAAGATCTTGGGAGATGTTCATAAAAGAAGCCGAATCATTTTTGATCCACAAGTTCTCCACCATGTACTACGACTCCAGACTTAAGGGAGGAGTTCCAGATAAGCTGGGGAAGATAATTGCCAAGAATGTGGAGAAAATCTATTCACTTAGAACTCATAGAACCCAAACTTCAACCACGCTTATCGGTGTACTTTATGGTATAACTGCCAGCCTGTCATTCTCTCTCTACGTGGGAATTATGGTTGTCAACATGATGGCAGAGTCCATGAGCTCCATCTCGCTGGATACGGACCTTTCAGTATCGAACGTAATAACTCTGACCCAATACAATATAGGGGAAGTGAGTTTTTTGATGGTTCTTATCCTTCTAATTCACGCTATGCTGTCTTCCATAATGATAAAGATAGTTGATGGTGGTCACCAAGTAAATGCATATTTTCATTTTGTTAACATGATGTGGATAGCAACCATCTGTGGATATGCGGTTGAAGTGGGTATGGGTTCATTCATTAGCATTTGATGGTGTGTGATGGTTAAGTTATAAATAGTATAAACAAAATATAATTATTATCATGACAAGTCTTTATGAGCTGGAGAAGCGAGGAGATGTGTCTTCCGTCATAAGAGTATTCCATAACTCAAATAACCAGAACGTAAGAGCCAGAGCCCTAGAGATAATGGGAGAGTTGGGGGGAAAAGAGGCTTTAAAGATACTGGTGGATGTGGTTATTAATGGAGAGGATGAAACTTTAAAAAGTTCGGCTGCCAAAGCTATAGCTTGGTCTGATGAGTTGGCTTTAAGAAATCTCCTGGAAAAAATCGAGGGAGAAAAGATAGAAGGTGCATCATGGATAATAGTTGACTACTTGCTGAAAATGGTGGAAAGTGAGGATAAGAGTCTGAGAATGAACGCCGCTATCGCTCTGGGTAGGATGGGGGATGAAAGAGGTGTTGATGCCCTAATTGCGACATTGGACGATGTTTCACCCAAGGTTCGGAGTGCCGCGGCAACCGCTTTGGGGATGATTGGGGATGACAGAGCAACTGAACCACTGCTGAACTTGTTGAAGGACAGTAATATTAAAGTTAGAAGAGCAGCGCTTGAATCTTTAAACGATCTCCATATCACTGCAAAACATGTGGACCAGATTAAATACTGCCTCAGAGATCGAGACTCACGTGTAAGAGAGCTTACAGCTGTTCTACTGGGGAAAGATGGTGAAAAGGCATTAAATCCCCTGTTAAAGGGTTTGAAAGATAAGACAACCCAGGTAAGAGTTGCCACCGTTCACTCTCTTCTGGAGATAATGTCCCGAACACCTCCTGAAAAAAGCGAAGAAGTGAGAAAAAAAGTTAGTGAGGGTCTGGAGCACTTTTCAGAAACTGCATACGTTGTCATAGAGGTACTGGAGAAAACTGAAAATAAGTCAATTAAGAGAAACGCCATGTGGCTCCTGGGACAGCTTGAAGACTCCAGAGGAACCAATATCCTGACAAAAATTTTGCAAACCGGCACTCCTGAAGAGAGGAGGCTTGCAGCTACTTCTCTGGTTAAAATAGGATCAGTTGGTGAACTTGCTGATAAGATCAACCATGAAGATGAGGAGGTCAGGTTATTAATCTGCTGGATTCTGGGTGAAGCAGGGGACAGATCGGTCAAACAAGTTTTAGAACAAGCTCAGGAAGATACCAGCGACAGAGTGAGGAATATGGCATTTCAGGCCATTAAGAAAATCGAAAGGTTTAAGAAATAAATTTTCATAATAATTGTAATGACTGAATCGAAAATTACCGATAATGTCGGTAAATTCATCTCACCCATCTCATCTAATGATAAAAGATTCCGGGACGCTAAATGGGTTCCGGGGAGGATCATCCTTTCGAACAAAAACATCTGGATGATCGGCAAGGATAGAAAAAAGAAGATACCTCTCAAAGCCATTTATGATATTGGTGGGCGTTTTGACATAAGTAATGAAGTCAAATCCATGCCCTATTATATTTTAGTAAAGCACTATGGCTCTGAAAAAGAGTTGAATTCGAGTCTGGTAACCCTCAAGAACAAAAACGAATTCGAGAACCTGAAAGAAAAACTTCTGGAGGCTCTTTTAAACAAAAAAATCGTTTACGTCAAATATCCTGTTAAGAAAGGTGGGGTTATCCAGCAAAATATCAAATGGGAAAAAGCACAGATAGCAATAAAGAAAAATAAGCTGAGGATAGTAACAGAGAGTAAGAAGTTCATCAGAATTGATCTGGATAAAATTCAGCTGATGAAGAAAGAGGATAGAGAAATCAACCAGGAGACAAAGAAGGTTTTGGACATCCAATTTTCAGAAATAGAGGATGAACAAGAATTCTCCGTGGAATGTTATGTTCACGGTAAAGAAGGTATACTCAATATCCTCTATAACTTTATTTTCGGGAGCTTTGATAAGGTCACTGCGGATATAAACCTCTCCGAATCGGAAAAACAGATAATAATGTCTCTATACACCGGGGTATCACCTTTTGAGATAGCAGGGTTCATAGGCATGGATGTGGATAAAGTGGAAGAGGTTTATGACAGGCTTATTGAGCTGGGAGTCCTCAAAGAAGTTAGAAAGCGAAAAGAAGTAATTTTAACTACCAGGGGTAAGAATCTGGCCAGCGAGGCGTTATCGGAGTGAAGTTATTTTCTCCATTAGCTCAAGCTGAAAGAGCTTTTCTTTTTCCTCCACCAAGTCCCTTATTAAGAACGCGATGACCGGAATCATTACGGCAAGATGTCTGGTCTTAAAAAAGCCTATATAATACGGTATGTGAAATGGAAGGTTGCAGAATAGACATTGGGAGTTAAGATAGAAAGAGATGTTGTCTAAAGTAAGGAATACCCCATAAACAGCAATCATAACCAGTAAAGCCAGATGGGCCTGGATGAGATGGACATCTATGGACTTCAAACCCCCCAGAAAGAATAGAGACAGGAGGAAGAACACCATATACCATGCAGTATTTATTCCCAGCTCCCAGAAAAGGTCCTGGATGCCTCCTGATGTCAGCAAGTACCCTGTTATTGCTTCCCCAAATACATAAAAGCCCATTCCCAGTATGAAGGATACTATGAATATTCGATATTGCTTGTCGAATTCCATTATATTCTCCTGAATATTTTATTTACCCTATCCAACGCTTCAAATTTTTTCTCTATGGGTAAAGTCTCCGTCTTCCCCAGAACAAGTAATCCTCCTTTTTTCATTGACTCCGCAAGATGTTCAGAAACTATTGACTTGTTTTCCGGCTCTATATAGATCAAAAAATTTCTGCACAAGACCAGGTCAAAATCTTTGGCGGGAGGAGGGCTGTTTATTATATCGTGGTTGATGAACTTTACATTCTGCTGCAAGAAGGGCTTTACAACATATTTGCCGTCCATGACCTTGAAGTACCTGTGAACATCTTGTAGATAGTAGAGGTCTTCCTCAATATTATAGAAGGTTCCTTCTTTCCCTTTCTGGAGTGCATCATTGTTGATGTCCGTAGCGATGATATTCATATTCACTCCGATCTGGTGGGAAATTATTGTTAGAGAATAGGGCTCCCTACCATCAGCACAGGCTGCGCTCCATACTTTAATCTCTTTCTTATCACTCAACAGATCCTTGAGCTTATCCCAGACCTCTGGATTGCGGAAAAAATTGGTGACATTGATGCTCAGAGAGTCCTTAAGAGCCTTCAATTCCTTTTTATCCCTCTTAAGAACACTCAGGTAATCCTCCTCAGTTTCAATACCCGTCCTCACCATTCTAGCCCGTAATCTGCGCATCAGGTAACTGTCTTTATAGGCTCTGAGCCCCAGATCCGACTTAACATAACTTAGAAGGGTCATAATTCCAGGATCACTTTGTTCGATTGTTTGATCAGCATTTTGCCCTCTGCTATGTAGAACTCAACAGTTCTCCCGTGGTTTTTACCTACATCTTTTCCTTCGACCGTAATGCCCATCTCTTCCAGCACTTCCTTTACCTTCTGGACATTCCTCTGGCCTATGGACGTGGTTGGAGAGGGGAAGCTGAACATCTGGGCTCCTCCCGCTATTTTGGCCTTAAAGCCGTTATCATCGGAGCTGTACTGCCTCATCTCTTCCACCATAGCGGGGATCGCTGTGTCCGCATATTTCCCGATCAGCTCGGTCTTTCCGTCATACTCCGGCAGCATTATGTGGGCCAACCCTCCAATGCCATTCCCGTCTGACAGCCCTATGGCTACGCAAGAGCCTACAGTAGTAATCAGAATTTTTTTACTGTTGGACACCAAGTAGTCCCCCATCCTAACTCTGATCGAATTCATATGTTTTCAACTGCTTCCATGAGCCTGGTAATCTCCGGAATTACAAATAATTCGCAACTAATATCGTTATTCTTAGTGTGTATCAAGCTGTTGAACAGGAAAGCGTTATCGTAGTCCTGAGCAACTTGAATGAGCAATGGGTCTATCACTGCCGACCCGATATCGTGTACTGTCTGTGGGGTAGAGATATTGATTTCTGTTTTAAGGAAATCAGCCCATCCGTCTATGAAAGAGCTGGTTATTATGTTCCCCACTTCGCTTATGGCAGAGATATCCATATCCGAAAAGCTGTCAGATTCGTTCTCTTCGATCCCTTCTAAAAGGAGACTGACAACCTTCTTTGCACTACTGGTGGGAAATAAAGCGAGCAGATATCCTGATGGGGTTCCGTTGAACGTCAGATACACTCCCACCACTTCCTGGTCGCCGATGGTCTCAGGGATGTCGGGAAGGCTGACGAACTCTATTCTGGTAACGCTCATCTCCACATCTATCCCCAGCATCTGGGTCAAGTTGTGGGCCACATTTGTGGCTCCTTTCTTTGCCATCCGATTCAATTCATTTAATTTGTTAAGATCAACTCTCACCTAAATTCACCTCCTAAAGCGAGTTTATATCAAGTATGGGTACAACCTCTCCTTCACCCAAAATGGAAATCCCTGAAATGCCTTCCACACTCTTCAGCATACCCAGGGACTTCACCACTACCTCTTTCTGATCCAAAACCGAGTCACAAGCAAGTGCGACCTTTTTGTCAACAGATGAGACAATAACAATCATGTTTTCGCTGTTGGAGTTATGATCAACTCCTAAAGCTCTTTTAAGATGGACTATGGGTATTATATTATCTTCCATTACCAGTTGATCATTGCCGCCAGCATATCTGATTTCACACTTATCTACTGGCTCGACCTTGAGGATATCTTTTATGGGGATCCCATATTTCTCATCCTTGACTTTGATCAGTAGTATCTGGCTAATTGCCATGGAGAGCGGCAATCGAAGCTTAAAAGTAGTTCCCTTCCCTTTTTGAGAATTCACTTCTACTGAGCCACCCAGTGATTTAACCGTGTTCTGGATTATATCGGTTCCAACCCCTCTTCCAGAGACATCACTTACCTGCTCAGCCGTGCTGAATCCGGGTGTAAGGATGAGATTATAGATTTCATCTTCAGACATTTCATCAACTTCTTCTTTAGGGATTAAACCCTTACCTACGGCTTTCTCTTTTATTTTATCCGGATCTAAGCCCTTACCATCATCTGTTATTTCTATCAGGACATGGTCCTTTAGTTTGGAGGCCGATAAAGTCAATTTGCCTGCTTTATCTTTTCCGGCTTGTTGTCTAACCTCTGGCGTCTCTATTCCGTGGTCAACAGAGTTTCTTACTATGTGTATCAGGGGATCCTGTATCTTATCCAGTACAGTCCTATCCACAGTTACTTCTTTGCCCTCGATTTCAAAATTGACCTCTTTCCCCAACGACTTGGATAGGTCTCTGACAACACGAGGTAAGCGATCGACCACGTACTTGAGGGGAATCAACCGCAAATCCATAACTGTGTCTTGAAGTCTGCTGAGAATTCTCTCAAAAGTGGAGAACTCGTCTCCCACGGTCTTCTTCACCTCTTGAGATAGTGAGTTCTCCAATTTCAGCTTTCTTACCACCAGCTCTTCAACCATATTCATCAATTCGTCCAGTTTGTGAATACCGATGCGGATGGACTGAATATCCTGAGACTTTACCTTAGCTTTGGAGTTGGTGGCTGTGGCTGTCGATTGCTGTTCTTCCTGCCCTTCTGCATCCTTAACTGCACCTTCACTCTCTTCTGTTTCCTCTTCTTCGCTTTGTTTTCCTTCAGATTCCTGATGTACATCCAGTTTGTATTCCTTGATCTGGGGTAGTTTGCCCATCATTTCCTGGACTTCTTCCACACTACCTCCCAGAACAACTTCAAACCACTCTTCAAAGTCCCCATCTTCTATTTGATTGACGGAAGGTGTTGTGCTGACCCTCTCTGCAACTTCTTCAATATTCTTGATAATGAGCATAGCATCTATTCCCTTCATCTGGGAATCCGGGTTTACCTTTACCTTAAGCCTGACTCTCTCCTGTGAGCCGTAATCGGTTTCCTGATTAGAAACTCCCTGGCTTTCAGGAGAAGTAGGAGTTTCAGAGGAATCTTGTGAACCCTGAGAACCTTGAGTGGTTTGCGAATCCTCATGATCTGTCTGCTTGCCCTGGTCTTCTAATCTACTTCTGATTCTATTGATTAGATCATCTGGTTGAGTGGTTGTCCTTCCTGAGTCTACAATTTCTCCCAGAAGCAATTCGATCATGTCCACCCCTTCGAAGATGAGGTTCATGATGTGGTCGTCCATGTGGGTCTTACCCTGTCTAAGCGCATCCAGGAGATCTTCGATGGCGTGGGCTGTCTCGGATAAATTATCAAATCCCATTGCAGCACTGTTTCCTTTCAACGTGTGGGCACTGCGGAAAATAGATGTCATCACGTCCACATTATGGGGGTCTTCTTCCAGCTCCAGAAGCAAGTTATTGAGATCAGTTAGGAGACTTTTGCTTTCTTCTACAAAAACCTCAACGTATTCATCGTCCATCAGTATCACCTGCAAGTTTCAGGATATTATAAACAATACCAGAGATATCGGCTACTATATCCACACATCCGGTCTCTATAGCTCTTTTAGGCATTCCAAAAACTATTGAGCTCTCTTTGTTCTGAGCGATTATTTTACCGCCCGACTTTTTGACGAATTGTACTCCTACCTGGCCATCTTTTCCCATTCCAGTGAGTATAACCGCAATAGTATTGGCTCCATCAACCCTAGAGGCAGAAATTAAAGTCGGCTCCAGAGAAGGGCGTACGTTGTTTATAGAAGCGTCTTGATTGAGCCTGACAAAAACTCCGTTACCCCTATCCTCTAAAACTAGGTGGTAATCTCCAGGCGCAACCAGAGCACAACCGGGCTTAACCATATCACCATCTTCTGCTTCTTTAACAGAGTATTCAGATATTGAATTCAATCTGGTGGCAAATCTAAGAGTGAAATCCTTGGGCATATGCTGGATAACCACAATTCTAAATTTTGCAGAAAGAGGAAGTTTAGATAGTATTTTTTCAACTATTGGGGGGCCGCCTGTAGATGCTCCTATTACAATTAGCTTCTCCAGAGGTTTAACTCTTCCTTTTACAGGCTCTACATCTGTCAATGGGGGCATCTTGGCTTTCGCAGCAGTTTTTACCTTCTCAATTATATCTACTCCGTCTCTTCTCAAATCAGGGGAGATGGTGCCCGAAGGTTTGGGGATAAAATCAACTGCTCCCAGTTCAAGTGCTTTTAGAGTCGCTTCTGCACCATCTTGAGTTTTTGCACTGAGCATCAAGACGGCAGGGGGGTTCATAGATTTTGTTATTTCCTTAAGAGCAGTTATACCGTCCATTTTGGGCATTTCCACGTCCATAGTGACTATATCAGGTCTCAATAGGCTTACTAATTCAACTGCTCTTTCTCCATCCTCAGCTTCTCCAATAACCTCAATTTCAGGGTCAGAATTGAGAATGTCCACTATAATAGTCCGCATGAACTTGGAGTCGTCAACCACAAGAGTTTTGATGATGCTATAACCCCCTTTCATGTAGTGATTAACCTAAAACACCTTGAATTGCTTCTACAACCTTAGGGCCCTGGAAAGGTTTAGTTATATAACCATCAGCTCCGGCTTTGATCGCCTGCTTCATCTTTTCTTCCTGTCCTACAGAAGTGCACATCACAACTTTAAATTTAGAATTCGAGCCTTTTATTTCGGCTGTGGCTGCAATTCCGTCCTTCACTGGCATGACGATGTCCATCATTATGACATCGGGTTTGAGCTCAGAAGTTTTCTGCACTGCCTCAACACCATTTTCAGCCTCTCCCACAATTGTGTAGCCTGAATTGGACTCTAGAATTCGTCGCAATAACTTTCTCATGAATTGGGAGTCGTCAACCACAAGTATTTTGACTACCATGCTAACACATCCTTACAATAACAATCATCATAAGAGTATATTAAGTTTTTGTAATTTCCAATACTTCTATCTAGTGTATGTACAATTTAAGTAGGTAATTACAAATTAAAAGTGGATTTGAAAATCTCAAGACCATTTAACGGCAGGAACAGAGATTCAAAAACCACACTAAAAGGATTTTTTGCTATATTGCTATACTTCCTTTATTGTTCTTAATTTAAAAAAACACACAGCACACAAAAATATTCATGGTTTGTAAGGCACGGAAACCCCGTACTTCAGTGCGGGGAGGCGTGCCGT
>CAZQTT010000045.1:0-20948 GCA_964596255.1 uncultured archaeon | reverse complement strand
TGCATCCAGAAATATCAGCTAAAATGATAGGTTATTTTCTGGCAAACCCTAAGAGGATAAAAAACAAATATGGGAAAGAAAAAGAGGATGGGTGTAAGAAAAAAGGGAGAACAGAACTAATAAATAGAACTACAAATTAGGTGGGATAGAGCAAAACTCTATCACTTCTGTCTTTTTCTATAATCGGCTATATACCTTTCTGCCATCCTATCTCTTCCCAGCAGCAGGTCTGTAGCCAAGATGATGGGTCTGGCACTGGCAGCATCAGCTATGGGACAGGTCACACCCGTCTGTATCGCCATGGATAGGAAAGAGCTGTTCAACAATGCTCTATCCGGCATTCCGAATGATATGTTGCTGATACCCAGGGTCATATTCACTCTTAGGTCCTGTTTAACCTTCTTGATGGATTCCAGGGTTATTAGGGCGTTCTTGGTATCTGTCCCGATGGTGAGGGTTAAACAATCGATTATAACGTTTTCAGGTGGGATACCTTCGGATTCGGCTCTCTCCACTATCTTGCGGGCTACTCCGGCCCTCTTCTCCGGATCGTTCTGGATCCCTTCTTCGTCCATAGCCAGACCGATCACGGCCGCATCATACTTTTTGACCAGGGGCAGAACAGTGCTCAAGGAGCTTTCTTCGCCTGTAACCGAGTTGACAATAGGTCTTCCTTCATAAACATTAAGTGCTGCTTCCAGTGCAGCCTGACTGCTGGTATCGATACATAAAGGTATATCAACAGTATCCATTACTACCTTAATCACTTCAGGAAGCAAGTCTGCCTCCTCTGCATCTGCCATACTGACATTGACGTCCAGAACATCTGCGCCGGCGTCCACCTGTTTGATAACGTCTTCTTTGATGACTTCCCAATTACCCTCTTTGAGGGCGTTAACCACCTTCTTTCTCCCGGTGGGGTTGATTCCCTCACCAATGAGCACAGTTGGCCCATCATCAGTAATTATAACTTCTTTTCCTTCTTTTCGATTGACTATAGTTTTCAATGTTTCACCTCCGTTAAAGAACCCAAAAAGGTAGAATGAGCAAATATTTTCATAAAATTCGGCACTTCTGCCATTTCTATATAGTCCGTTCTGTTGGCCATATCCACTGCCTCATCTCTTTTTGTTTTGGAGATCAGAGCGGTCTTTGCTCCTATTCCTGCAGCGTTTCCAACTTGCTCAAAATGATCAAGAGATAATGGGGGAAGCATGCCGATCGTAATAGCGCTCGAAATATCTATAAAAGTTCCAAAACCTCCTGAGATAATCACTTTTTCCAGGTCATAAGCGGACAAATTATTTTCATTTAGAAGAACCTGTATTCCGGTGTATATCGCTCCTTTGGCAAGCAGTATCTCATGCACATCTTTCTGAGTGATGGTGATGGGATTCTTCGATTCCGGATCGGTTATCACGAATTCTATACCGTCCTCAGTTTTTCTGACCCTCTTATGAGCATGAGCTTTCATCATTCCACTGGAGTCTATTATCCCTTTGAGATAGAGCTGAGCAACTGCATCAAGAATTCCCGAGCCGCATATACCTACAGGCTCTTTTTCCCTAATGGTGTGGTATTTTACACCATTTCCTATAATTCTGACTTTTTCAATTGCTCCTTCAGAGCCCCTCGTTCCATGCTTTATATTCCTACCTTCGAAAGCAGGTCCGGAAGCACATGAGACGCTGGTGATCCTTCCCTGGTTGCACAAACATATCTCCGTGTTGGTTCCGATATCTATGGCGATAACCGGACCTTTCTGCTTCTCCAGATCTGTGGATAACATCATGGCCACATGGTCTCCTCCCACAAATCCGGCTATGTTGGGTAAGAAGTGAATATAAGCTCCCGGTGCTGTAACCAGACCAATGTCCCTTGCTTTGATATCTATTTCGCTCTTCAGGGTGGGAATATACGGTGACAGACCGAGCTTGGTTACAGGCAGACCCAAAAACAGGTGATGCATGGCGGTGTTGCTGGCTATGACCGTGTCCAAGATCTCTTCCCGTTTGGCATCTATCTCAGCACACATCTCTTCGATCAAGTCGTTTAACGCTTCCACCACTATCATCTGCAGTTTCTCCGCTTCTTCTTCTCCCTGGTTCGCTAGGGATAATCTGGTGATCACATCTTCCCCATAAGTCATCTGGGGATTGGTTATTCCTTTAGAGACAAGCGTTTTTCCGCTATCCAGATCCATTATATATCCCGCTATCTTTGTGGTGCCCAAATCCACTGCAAAACCCAGCTTTCTGCTTGAAGGTGAATTTATGGCTATCAACTCGTTCTCTCTGACGACAGCGTCAATATCCCATCCTAATGAGCTCAACTTATCCAGAAGTCCTCTTAAAACCTCTATATCTATCTCATTACAGTTGCTGAGGGAGTTCAAAACTACATCCGCATATTCTTCAGCATCGGTAAGAGAAATATCTGGATCCAATCTCAATCTGTAAGATTTCACTATTGGGTCTGGTTTGGTATATGTTTCATAACCATCTGTAAGCGTTCTCTCTGAGATGCTTAAGGAACTCGATGGCACATTGACCATTAAATCACTTAACGGGTAGGTCTGACAAGCCAGCCGGTAACCCTCTTGAACTTCTTTCTCGGTCAACTCTTCCAGCTCTTTTTGGGTGACAGAGGTGGTCTCTCCACCGATTATCTGGACCTTACACCTGCCGCACAACCCGTTACCTCCACAAGTGGTCGTCAAATTTATCTTCAACCTCCGGGTCATGTTGAGCAAGGATTGATCTGATGAGAACTTCCCTTTTTTGCTCATGGGCTCAAAGGATACTTTATAAGTGCCGTGACTTTCTACCCAGTGAAGCAGCTCTTCTTTAAGGTCTTCTGATGCTTTCCTTACTTCTTCTGGAAGAGCATCATCCTGAGTTATTCTGTCCAGAGCGTCTATCACGCTTCTCCTGGGCAACTCCTCAATTTTTTTAGGCATATTCAAACATCCCCCTGTGGAATTATAAATCAAATTAACTATAAAGATTAATTATTATAATTACATCTTCCTCTCAACTCACAGTAGTCGCACATGTCCCAATGAGCTAAATCCGTACCTATACCTATAACCAGAGATGTTGATTTCCGGGGATACATCATTCTTGAATTGGTCAATCTAACTCCTATGTCATGGGCGTAGACCATTTTCAGGATTTTTCCCTGTTCATCAAGAGTAAAATCTTCTTTACCGGGACATATACAGCCGCTTGCCGTTAATCCCTCTTCATCCGCTTTTTCATTTGCTATTCTCAAACACTCATCTTCCAGCTCATTGATGGCGGCGTTTCCCACTTCGTCGATCAGCATGGCATTCAACAGATTTCCTTCATGAAGCAGTTCCTCAACCTTTTCCTCCAGCTGAGATCCTATGGTACACACGGCCACCATAAGCTGTTGGCAACCTTTGAAAAGAGCAGGGAGTAAAGAACCTCCTATCTTATCATGTTCCAGCACAATTGCTTCTAACTCTATTTCCACTACCTCGAAGAAGTCATACGCTATGGAAGGGTTAATCAAGCTACCAAAATCGGCATTCAATTCTTTTAGACGTTTTCTAACATCCAGATTTGGTTTCAGCTCTGATCCGCCAAAACGTTTCAATATTTTCTCTTCCCGAGGTTCTAAACAAAGATTGCTCAAAACAGGCATTGGTTATCCCTCAAATCTTTTTATGGTCTCCTTTACCTGTTTATCTACTTCTTGGGGTACGGGCTCAACTTCATGCTCATTTAGTATCTTATTTACCCTGTCATAGCTTCTCTGGGCCAGTGTTTTGCTTCCTCGCTGCTCCCAGATATTCCAGGGCATCCTATCGAATAATTCTTCCTGGACATACTCTTTGGTGTAAGTGTTAAGGGTGTGCTTGGAAGTGAGGAACGAGCCACCAACACCTACGTCTTTAATTACGTCCAGAGCCAGGGTCTCATCATCAACTCTGATGCCTCTGGCCAACCTCTTCACGCTTCCTATAATCTCATCCGACATCGCCATGAGGGCGATGCTTCCGCTCTTACCCGATTCGGAATAGCCGACATCGTGGTTGAGGTTGTTGCCGCTGAGCGCAGAGATCATGAGGGTTAACATGGCATCAGCACTTGCCTGCTCATCAATTATCTTGGAGTCCGTACATCCTGCAGTTCCCCAAGAGGGAAGGTTGTAATAGCGTATGAACTGGGCCATCGCCGCTCGCATCATCACGCTCTCTATGTTACTGTATATGGCAGTGCCTCTCCTCATTTCCATAGTAGTGTTCACCGGACCGATAACCATGGGTGTGCCGGGGTTCGTGAGCTGAGCTATAACGTTGCCCACCAGAGATTCGGCCACGCTCTCCATCACGGTCCCCGCTATGGGTGCCGGGTTGGTAGCTCCCGAAGAAGGAATTGGAGTGTAGATCACGGGCAGTTTAAGCTTTGCGGCCTCAACAACGGCCTGTCCAAGCCCTTTTCCCACAAAGAATGGGGATGTGGGCTCCACGTAGAAGCTGAATATAGGCCTCTCTCTAAGCTCTTCCATTCCTCCTGCAAGCGAAGCTGCAATCTCTATCTGAGCATTTATCATGGCCTTTCCGCCCTCGAAAACGAAGGCATAGACATGTTTATGAGTATTGGACATGGCAGCATACATCTCATGCAGATCGAGGACATTAGGAGCTACATCTGAAGCAGATGATAGGCCTGTAACGAAATCTATGTTGGGGAGAGCATCGGCCACTCTGGCCACTTTTCTAATGTCTTCCAGCAGACCTCTTCTTCTCTCACCCTTTTCATCTATAAAATATGGAGGGCCTGCACATGGACCGAAGTAAACCCCTTTACCGCCCTTGACGGTAAAACTCTGTTCAGGATCTCTTCCATAAAATGTTACGTTCTTGGGTGCTTTTTTCAGGCTGTCCAGTACAAGATGCTCGGGTATCCTGGCCACCATCTTCTGATGGTCCACTTCTGCGCCACCGCTTCCCAGGATCTTCAGTGCTTCTTCATCCTCGACTTTAACCCCCGTATCCCTCAGGATCTCCAGGGCGCCGAGGTGCATTCTTTCCAGTTGTTCATCAGATAATAGCTTGAGTATTCCGCCATCAGTAGCAGGTCTCATTTTTCACACCTTCTTTTTTCTTTTCACGCTTTCACAAGCCGTTTTTCTTCTTCCTTGATAATCTGGGCGAACTTCTCTTTAACTCCCTCAGAAAGTGGTTCTGGCTTGTGCTCTTCCAGTATCTTGTTGACTCTCTCTTTGGCGCTGTCTCGAGTACTCTTCTTTCCTTTATTTTGCCAGGTGTCGAAAGCGTTCCTGTCAAACAGGTCGGCTGTCAAGAACTCGTGAATATAATCAATAGTATGCTTATGGGATATGAAGTAACCACCCGGACCAATCTCGTTTATAACATCTACTGCAAGATGGTTATCATCTACCTGCACACCTCTGAACAGTCTTTTGGCGAAATTGATCATTTCATTCGTTATCACTGCCTGTTCGGTTGAGCCCACCATTCCTCCGGCAAGGTAACCGCAGTCGTGGATGAGGTTGATCCCGGCATACCCGGATACAATGACGTTCAACATTGCTTCAGCCCCCGACTGGGAATCGATCATTTTCCCATCCGAGCAGCCTCCGAATCCGTAGGAAGGCATGTTGTAGAACTCCGCCATCTGTGAGGTTACGGTATTGGCTCCCATCGCAAACTCCGGTGAGCCGTATGCGCAGACACCGGTCTTGGGGTCCATGGGCAATCCCCATCCTCCGTATATAACAGGTGCATGGGGGTTCGCCAGCTGTGCCAGAGTTATTCCTGACAGCGTCTCGGCAGTACCTATCACGGAGCTGCCTATGGCCGTTCCTGGAGCGGTGCCACCGGAAGTGGGCATGGGGGCAATAGCTACGGGAATGTTCGCCTCAGCGAACTCAATTATATTCTCTTGGGATTCAGTGAGCATCAATGGGGAAGCAGGTTCGGTATAAAGGCTCATAAAAGGCCTTCTCTGCAGCTCCTTTAGACTTCCTGCGATCTCTGTTCCCATCTCCAGGAACTTCCTGGCCAGGTGAGCATTGGGTGCAGAATAAAGTATGGGTTTTTGCGTATAGTTGAATAGAACATCGAACTCGTGAATATATTCTACTTCATACGGAACGTCAAAGACCCCTGCATTGGTCATCATGAAATCCATATTGGGTAAAGCATCTCCTACCAGAGTGGTCTCGATCATGTCCTGTTTTTTGGGTCTTCTATACTCGTCTGTGCGGTGATCAAGGATCATGGGAGTGGGCGTACCACCATAGCCGTAGTATATCCTCCCGTTTTCCAGCAAGATGTCGTTATCAGGGTTCCTTCCACAGAAACGTATCTTGGAAGGAGTTTTTCTGACGGCCTCAGTGACGAGATGCTCGGGAATCCTTACTCTCCTATTTTCACGGTCTACATCTGCCCCTGCCTCTTCAAATACATCCATAATCCTGGTGGAGTAGCAATCGACTCCAGTATCCCTCAGAACGTCAAGGGCAGCATTGTGTACCGATTCCACTTCATCTTGAGA
Organism: uncultured archaeon; assembly: GCA_964596255.1. Classification (GTDB taxonomy): domain Archaea; phylum Halobacteriota; class Archaeoglobi; order Archaeoglobales; family Archaeoglobaceae; genus JdFR-22. The sequence continues at coordinate 14,397 of CAZQTT010000045.1, read as the reverse complement.
TAGTAACTGCTGAATTTTAATCTTAGGACCTCTTTTCATAGTATCATCTCGCTATTCAATAGGCCTATCCCATCAATTTCTTGGCCTTTTCCACTGCGTCAATGGCGTCAGCACCGTAAGCATCTGCCCCTATCTGGTCTGCCCATTCCTGAGTGACAGGAGCTCCGCCTACCATGACCTTTACCTGATCTCTCAAACCTGCTTCCTTTAAGCCTTCAATAACTTCTTTCTGAGCAGGAATGGTTGTGCTCAACAGAGCAGACAGCCCCAGAATATCCGGTTTCTGCTTCTTCACTTCCTCTACAAAAGTCTCGGAGGATATATCCATACCAACATCAACCACATCAAAACCGTTTGAGAGCAACATTGCCTTCACAATAGTTTTTCCTATCTCGTGAATGTCTCCAGCAACTGTTCCTATCAAGTATTTACCAGTAACAGTAATTTCCTCTCCCTTCTTCTCGATTTCAGGTCTTAGGACTTTATTTATTACTTCACTCGCAGCCTCACCAGCTGCAGCCAAATGTATGATGAAGAATTCTCCTTCCTCAAACTTTTTACCTACAGTATCAAGTGCAGGCCTAACCCCCTTGTTTAAAGCTTCAACGGGGTCTACCCCATTATCCATCGCCTTTAGCGCTACCTGAGTTGCTTTATCTTTATCAAATTCCAAGATTGTCTGTTCAAGTTCTTCAATAATTTTTTCACTTTCATCAGTCATATTACCACCATTAATATTTCCTTTCAGAGGTATTGTTTAAGTATTTAACGGTTTGTACACCCCAAATTTTCAAATTGAAAAGACGTGCATTTTCCGTTCATATATTAAACGACGACATCATGTAAGACTATTATAACTCTTGTAACGAGTAATGATATCGATTACTGCCTCCCCTCTGATTAGGCTGTCAGAATTTAGCAGCTTTCACTTCTCCACCCCCTCGTAAAGAAGATACCCGTAAAAGCTTGCTATACTGTTTTGATAGCTCTATAGCAGTTATTTACACTCATTATACATATATATTTTACTATTCCATTTAAAACCTCATAAAAATAAATATTTTATAAGTTTATAAATATCCATTAAAATATTCTAAACCAACATGAGGGTTGGCACTCCAAAAGCTCCTTTGGGGACACCGGGTGAACTACCTCAAGCTAAAGAGGCTCACTCAACTACGTTGAGGAGTGATACTCAACCACGTTGACAAGGTTGTCAGCAAAGCTGACGAACTCACGAAAGTGACGAACTCACGAAAGTGACGAACTATCTCACACACCTATGTCGGAACCCTCATCCCACTCTCCCTATACAGCCTTTCTGCAGGGCTTGGGAAACGCGGGGCGGTGGGAGGGTGCTGGTGGTGAATTCCACCAAACTCTCCAGGCAGGATGCCTACATACAGACCGGATACACACCTATCCGTGCTTTAAGCACAGTACCAACATCCTTTTCGCCTGTTAAGTCAGTAAATCGCACTCTCAGGTGCAGTGTAATATCTAACTGTTGGCTCTTACCTCGGTCTGTTTATAAGGGTTCCGAACATTTTGTCAGTAAACTCTAAAGATTTCTGCTTACCGAGGTGTTAAGAATTCTGCTTAAAAAGAAAAAAGAAGTGGTGGGGTTAAATAGAAGATGTTATTTCTTCCTGAAGTGGAAGATGCCCCATACGAGATATCCATTTTTCCCGCCGTTAACCCAGTTCTTGAGGCCTTTCTTCATGTGGTCAATATATCCCTGGCTTACACCGTTTTGCCTTAACTCTTCCTCTCTGCTCTCAGTTTCATCGTGGACTCTGCTGTAGTGGTTGATGAGGTGCTCTGTTAGCTCTTCAAACTCTATTTCTTCTAAACCCAGTTTCTTAGCCGTCTCTCTATAGAATGAAGGGCTTCCCATGGTAGATAGATTGATCCGCTCCAATATCGGCTGCAGAACTCCTTCAGGACAGTCGTCTGCCATCATGGGGTCGGTGAAAACGAACTCACCCCCTCTCTTCAGGACACGAACTGCCTCTTGAAGGACTTTCTCCCTGTTCCCGGAGTGCAGGAAAGAATCTTCAGACCATACACAGTCAAAGTGCTCATCAGGGTAGGGTAGCTCCTCAAAACTGCCATCTACGACTTCTATTAGGTGTTCAAGTCCCTGTTCCTTGTTCTTCTGCCTATCTCTTTCATTTTCCTTTTCACTGAGGTTCAGGGCTACAACCTCACATCCATAGGTTCTGGCCAGGTACCTGGCAACTCCTCCATAGCCAGCTCCCAGATCGATTACTTTGGCATTTTCATTGAGGTTGGTGAGCTTTGAAGCCATTCTCTTTACTGCTCGTCTGCTGGCATCGAAGATGTCTTCATCGGGGGTCTTGTATATACCGAGATGAAGGTCTTCTCCTCCCCAGACAGTGTGGTAAAAGGTGTCTGCATCGCTACTATCATAATAACTCTTGGCGGACTCTATCGCCTTACTCTCTTCATCCTCATTCATCAATATTACCTCCTTTTGATCTATATCTATTTAATACTAATTCTCCTCTTCTCTATTCTATATTTGTATATTAGTCTATTCTCTATATTCTTTTTCAGCTATATGGATGAAAAAGTCCGGCTCTTCATCGGTGTAAGTTTGTTTAAAATCACTATAGGTGTCAACAGTTTGAAATCCAACTTCTCTCATTAAATTCCTCACGTATTGCTTTCTTAAGGGATACATGTTAAGATAGTAGACATCTTCATCAGGAAATTCATACCTGAAGCGGCACAAACCGTTATCCACATACTCCGGGAACGCACGAACATTCTCTCCACAGTAATAATAGGTGTGCTTATTGTCCGAATATCCCACAAAATTGGCGGAGCAGCCGTGCTTCAATTTCTTGACGTCCAGCTCCTGATTGTCCATGATAGCGTCGTAGTTCCTCTGGTCCAGCATAAGAACTCCATCATGTTTCAATCTGGAGTAGAACTCGGCTAAAGATCTTCTTCTGTCCCATTCTCTGAAGAGATGGGTGAATGAGTTGCCCAGACAGATTACGGCATCAAATTCTTCGTGAATATCTCTGCTCAGCCACCGCCAGTCTGCATTGACAGTTCGCAATATTATCCCGTATTTTTTCCCGTTCTCAAATGCCTTGGCCAGCATGGCAGGGCTGCCATCTACACTGGTGACATCAAATCCTTCCTGCATTAATCTAACGGAATGGTAGCCCGTGCCCGTGGCTACATCCAGTATCTTTTTGGCCCCTCTATCCTTTAAGGCATCAATAAAGAATCTTTCTTCACCTTTACCTCTACTTTCCCAATCAATAAGCTCATCCCACCTTTCAGCAAAGCTGCCTACATATTCATCAATGTAGTGGCCTGTTTCGCGGACAGCTATGGGGTCTGAGCCAAAATCCTGTTCTTTGTTGGCGTCCATGTTTACACCTGTTTTTTCCTCTCAGAGGGTTTGTTTAAGTATTTAACGGTTTATATACCCCAAATTTTCAAATCGAAAGGGCGTGCATTTCCCGTTCATAATCTAAATAACGAAATCAGGAGTCACTGAATAAGGTCTTGTTCAAAGTAACGAGAGGGATTTATCACTCCGGATTATTCAGGCTATCATCTATTAGCAGGATTTGCAATTTAAGATCCTTACAAAATAGCTTCTATCTTAGCCCTCCCAACGGGGTTTAGAAGGATATGAGGGGTTATTCATCTCTATTATACTTATGTGGTCCGGGAATCCCTCCAATAACCTTTAAAAAATAATATTTTATAAGATAATAAATATTTGTTAAAGCAAACCCCTGTTAACCCAGCAGGTTGGTGTTGAATTGTGATTGCTGATCTATTAGGTCGAACTCGAATTGCTGATCTCCTGTCTCTACCACCGCCTGTACGGTATTATTTATCTTTGATCTTTCATTTTTTTCTATATGAGTTACCCACCACTCCTCAAGCTTATCGTTTGTCATCTTCGTTGATAAGGAAAGCTCTGCTTCCGAATTTGCTTGAATAACTTTGGACACATCACTGGTGTCTTCAGCAAATCTGATACCATTCATTTCCACCAGATACTTGACTTCTTCTATAGATATCTCCACAGGATAGTCATTCTGGATCTTCACTGTGGTCACAATTTCGGTGTAGTTCTGATTGACCTCTCCCCATTGGGACTCGGCAGATTCTATGGTAATGGACCCTGGACCTGGTGAGTTTATTTTCTGTGAGCTCACACTCATTCCGCTCAGTATATCTGTCTTCACCTGACTGGTTTTTTCGATGGGGTATTTGAATTCAGTTATCTTCAGATCAAATACCAAGTCACCCTTCATGCTCATGGATGACTCTTCATTGTTGTTTATGTGACTGACCCACCATTCAGAGATCCTGTCATTCTGGATTTCAGTTGATATTACTATGGTCGAATTCGAGTTGGCGCCGATCTCCGACTCTACGGCAGACCCCTCACCCATCTTTATATCGTTCATGTAGATGGTAGTAAGAACGTTTTTTAGGGGGAGAGGAACGGGATTAGGGTTGTAGACACCCACTTTGGTAATTATTTCTGTCTCTGAATTTGTAGCCTCGCCCCACTCATTGGTAGTGCCTTTGATCTGGGGCTGACCCAATCCGGCCTGCTCTGCGCAGCCCAATAAGGTTACAGCAAGTAAAATGACTATTATAAATTTACAGTTTGAATTTAACTTTGAACTCATAGTCTCACCTCTACATATAATTGGCTTCCTTGGTCTTAATTATGCTTTTCTTTTCACCCATTATATGATTTCCCACTTCAATTTTTGGTTGAATGGCAAATGTTGTTGGGGGAAATGTGATGCATTTCTGGTGGCGTATTGAGGATGAATGCAAAGATTCAGTTCTTCATCAAGAGATGCTTATGTACGAGGGAGGTACCATATCGGAGGTGTATATATTGCCCTTCTTTTTTATCTTATAACCATCTTGGGCCATTTTTGGGGTATCTATCTCCAGTAGCACCGGTTTGGTGGAATGTCTTTTACCCACTTCTATGGCGTCCTGGGGATCTATGCACATGTGCACTTCTTTCCTGCCCATGGGTAGAAGTCCTTTTTCAAAAATAGCGTTCAAATTCTGGGGATCGGTAGCGTGGTAAAGCACAGAAGGAACATCCTGGTCCTGGCTTTCGGTCCAATCAGTCCTGATATCTATGCTGTGGCCGTATCTGGCCCTTATTTCCCCTTTCTTGACCTGGAACCTGCCCTTTATATCAAATTCGGCAAGTGATTCGATCTCTTTGACTCCCATCCCGTACTTCTCTTTCACTATCTTTGCCACCTCATTGATGTCTACCCATCCCTCGGGATCCACCTTCAGGCCAAAGTCGGGTGCAAAGTGTCTGAGCAGTCCGGAAAGGAATTTGCTGATCTTAACTCTCTGCCTGGACCTCAAAATAATCCTTCCTTTCCCACAACTGCATTTACCTTCAAAATAGCCGCATTGTTCACAATAGCCAAGGTCCATACTTAAAGCAATAAAAACAAAAAAAAGGATTAGAGGTAGCCACCTAATCTCTTTACCCTGCTAACCGGGTTTGGATGGGTTGAGAAAAACTCCATTATCTTGTCTGTAGTCTTAATTTCTGCCCTCTGGGCGAAATACTCCAGCTCATCCCTGTCTATTCTTCCGTTCCTGTCCTTATCGGCGTCCTGCAGGTCCTTAATTTCACTGCTGGCTTTCATGGGGTCTGCAGCGAAGAACGCTCTCATGCTCTCCATCTCTTTCTTCACTTTCTTCTTGTTCACTTTTGCATTGGCGTTAGTCAGCTTATAGAGGGCAGAAGCAAGTGCCTGTGGCTTGGTGGTCAGCTCCACGCTGCCCGCATCAGCGTAATACTCTCTTATACGAGATGCGTAGAGGACTACCAGGTTGGTGAGGAAGTATATGATGAATGCTACTATGGCTATTCCCAGAGCAGGAATAGAAGACTCATCGTCGCCTCCACCGCCGAACATTCCAGAGAAGAGGAAGCTGAAGTAGACCATGTAGGCTATCATGGGTATTGCACTTAAGGCAGTGATGACCACCATATCCCTGTGCCTCACGTGGGATATCTCGTGGGCCAGAACACCTTCCAGCTCATCCTTGTTCAGAACTTTCATCAGCTCTCTGGTTACACAAACTCTGGCGTTGCTCTTGGAAGTGCCGAAAGCGAAAGCATTGGGTATGGGAACTTCCGAAATCCCTACCTTGGGCTTGGGAATACCGGCTCTCATGGCAAGCTCGGTCACCATACCGTGTAGTTCTGGTGCTTCGTTCTCTGAGACGTACTTGATCTTCATTGTTTTTTCTACCATCTTGGGGCCCAGGAAAAACTGCCCCGCCACAATCAAGAAGGCAAGTATAGCATACACTATAGGCGTGCCTACTCCCGCAACTGTGGCTACGAATACCAATAATCCGTAAATTATAGCGAATAAAAGGACTACACTAAGTCCCATTCTTATCTTCAACCATGCTGTTCTCATATCCTCATACCCTTGTACTATGCTGTATAAATATATTAACTTAGACAATACCTGACAATTGATGTCCTACCAACCGGCTGTTTAATGAAAAGGTTATTCACGATAACCATATGTGTGGTGTGCCACCAAAAAGGGTCATTCCAAGGTTATTCCAGGTGGCGATAAAACTCTTCAGGTTTCAGCTCCTGAAAATCGTCCTTATCCACCAGATGCTTCCTGAGGTCCACACACAAATGGCATTTGGAAACATAGCCGTCCAGCGGCTGGTAACCGTATTCCACTCCCAAATCGTATAGCTCCTTTATGTCCGTTGCCAGCGCCTTCAACACCGGCTTGTCTTTTAGGTCAAGGTTGAGGATGGAGTTGAGGTCGCGGGCATCCCCCAGAGATATCCCTCCGCAGTAAGCGGGTATGTAGTTGCAGTAGTTATCCACATGGGTGTGCCACTGCCTCCTCAATTCTTCCTCACAGTTATGGCCGAAGAACTGGTCCGGAGGGTATTGTTGGAATAAATAATTTAGTTTATAAGGGGCTCTGCCCATGGGTATCATTTCTGCATACCTTATGCTCTCTTCCAGCACTTCGAAGGGCATGGTACCCGTTACTTTCAACTGTTTGAACAACTGGTAGTAGAATTGCTGGTAGATCATTGTATTATCTTCAAATACCCCTTTGGCTACCTCTACCGCTCTTTCAGTTTTCTCAAATGGGACGTTCTCCAGAATAAATGGGTTGACACTGATCAGCATTCCCTCCATTCCAGCCTCCTTCAATTGAGCGAATCTTTCTTGAGTGGTCTGCTCATCCTCGCACCAGTAGCAGCTCGTCTCGGCGAAGATTGATGGGATACCGATTTCGTGGGCCATCTCCACAGCTTTCAGGAGGAGGTCAAAATTGAGGAAAGGCTCACCACCAGTAAAATGGAGTCCGGAGTTGATGCTCAATCCCGGCTGTATTTTTCCCCTCAACTGATACAGGACTTCTTCAAGCGTCTTAACATCCATCCAGTCAGCACTCCACCTGGGAGAACAGGCATACATGCAGTGCCTGCAACCACTGGTGCACTTGTATGAGAGGATTATCCCTCCGGAAACAGGTTCCGGTACGTTGAGCTGCATATCAACCTCCTGAATAACAACCTGCACTTATCATTATTGCTTTTTGCTATTGCTTTTTGCTATTGCTTTTTGCTATTGCTATTGCTATTGCTATTGCTATTGCTATTGCTATTGCTATTGCTATTGTTCTTCCACAACTTCAATGCGTTTAGGGTCTGCGATCCCCAGACCATTTTGCTCTCCAAGTGTGAGGTGTCCTATGGATAGAGGGTCTCGCTGGAGATAAGTGGAGCCTATAGCATCGGCAGCGACAAGATCCGAAGAGATAATGATTTTGTTTAGCTCGTGGGGTGTGGCGGATAACTCTCTTCCGAATCCCGCTGTCCTTCCATCGATCACGGCCAGGTTGGGTTGGAGGTAAGAGTTTATGTCCACGATACATTCGTCCAGTGCCCTGTGGAACCTTCCTTTCTTGGCTACCTTTCCTTTTTGCCCCAGGGTAGCTCCCAGGAGATTTTTCATGGATAGGGTTACTTGTGCAGTGGAATGATGCTTTAAAACCGGCACAGAAACCAGATAGGAGTTCTTGAGGGTTTTAGTGAGCTCGAACTCTGTAAGGAAAAGAGCATTCGGATCTTTCTTCACCTCGTAGTCGTCCTGATTGAGGTCCATTAGAGCAGCATATTTTTCCAGTTTTGTATAGCCCAGTTCGTCCGCAATATCCAGGGTGTCTCCCCAGCCTGAGCCCTCCGCTATCACCACCTCATGTCCTGCTTCGCGATAATAGGTTGTTAGGGCTTCAACAGTTTCTACCGGGGTGGTTATGGGAGGTGGGGAAGAGGTGATCAGATTGGGCTTGAGAACCACTTTCTGTTTATCCGGTAAAGGGAATTGCTCTAAAATATCTTCCACCTGAGGATGGTTCCGGTGGGCAACCACTACTTGAGACATCCAATAAGGGTGGAATAACTTGTTATTTATGGTTTTGGCTTACCAGAATTTTTATATTATTTGTCAATTAAAGAAAAATTCAAAATAAAAGAAGAGGAGAGAAATTATAGAAATAGTAAAAATAATAAGATTTTGAGAGTATTGGAGGTCGCTAAATCAGGCTATTTCCTGTTCTAATTCTTCCAGCAGTTTTTTGGCCTTTCTAGACAGTTTCTTGGGGGTCTCGACCTGAACACGGACGTATTCATCGCCCCTACCTCTTCCCTCCAGATGAGGGATTCCTTCACCCTTGAGCTTAATCATTTCACCGCTCTGGGTTCCTGACTCCACTTTCACCTTCTTTTTACCGTTGAGAGTTGGAACTTCGATCTTGGTTCCCAGTGAAACCTGCACAATATTCACGGGCATATCAACGATTATATCGTCTCCTTCTCTTCGGAATGTGTCATGAGGCTTGACGTTTATGAGGACGTAGAGGTCTCCAGAGCCATCTCTCCCGTATTCACCTTCTCCAGCAACCCTGAGCACTGTTCCTGATCTCACACCAGGAGGAATGTTAACAGAAATTGTTCTATCGCCTATGACCGTTCCCGTTCCCTTGCATTCCTTGCATGGGTTTTCCACTATCATGCCGGTACCTCTGCACTTGTTGCAGGGGACCACCTGCACGAAGCGGGTGAACATGTTGCCGCTTTCTTTCCTTATCTGGCCTACACCACCACAATCGGGGCAGGTTTTCCGGGAGCTTTCGTCTTCGGCTCCGGTGCCGCTGCACTCTTCACATTTAACTCTCTTCTTGATTTTGATGTCCTTATTGGCGCCGGCGGCGACTTCTTCCAGGGTTATATTCAGGCGATACTCCAGGTCAGAGCCTCTTTCAGCTCTTCTGCCTCTGCCAAATCCGCCACCACCGAATCCTCCACCAAAAAAATGATTGAAAATATCTTCAAATCCGCCGAAACCGAATCCGGCTTCTTTGAAGATGTCCTCGAAGTTAGCTCCTCCGAATATGTCTTCGTAGGAGTACTGGCCGCTTATACCTGCGTGCCCGAATCTATCGTATTGTGCCCTCTTTTCGTCGTCTGATAGCACTGCATATGCTTCGGAGATCTTCTTGAACTTTTCTTCAGCATCCGGATCCTTATTCCGGTCCGGATGGTACTGCATGGCGAGTTTGCGGTACGCTTTCTTGATCTCGTCCTTTGAAGCGTTCCTATCAACACCCAGTATCTCGTAGTAATCCTGTTCGGCCATTATTACTCCTATATGCTTATTTGCTAATTACTCGTTCTTGACCTCGTAATCGGCATCTACCGTTTCGTCAGATCCGGAGCCTGAGCCTGAGCCTCCCTGCTGTGGTCCTGCCTGACCTGCCTGAGCCTGGGCCTGAGCTGCCTGTTCGTACATTTGTTTTCCGATCTCCTGTACTTCGTTGGAGAGCTCTTCTTTCTTGTTCTTGATGTCCTTTATGTCATCACCTTCAAGAGCTTTCTTGAGTGCTTCGACTTTCTCCTTGATCCTGTCATGTACATCCTGAGATATCTGGTCCTTGTAATCCTCCAGCATTTTCTCTGTGGAGTAAACAAGTGAGTCTGCTTCGTTTCTGGTCTCTATCTCTTCTTTCTTCCTCTTGTCCTCTTCTTCGTGTTCCTGAGCCTCTTTGACCATCTTGTCGATATCTTCCTGAGACAATCTGGTGGAGCCAGAGATAGTTATCTTGTTCTCCTTACCTGTACCCTTATCCTTGGCGCTGACGTTAAGAATACCATTGGCGTCGATATCAAAGGTAACGTCGATCTGCGGAACACCCCGGGGTGCGGGTGGAATGCCTTCCAGGTTGAACTGGCCCAACGACACGTTATCCTTCGCCATGGGCCTCTCACCCTGCAGGACGTTTATGGTGACGGCTGTCTGATTGTCTGCGGCAGTGGTAAAGGTCTTGGTTATCTTGGTGGGTATGGTAGTGTTCCTCTCTATGAGGGGGGTTGCTACTCCGCCTGCTGTCTCCACGCTAAGGGTCAAAGGTGTTACGTCCAGCAGTAGAATATCAGTTACTTCTCCTGAAATCACACCTGCCTGAATAGCTGCTCCGGCAGCGACACACTCCATAGGGTCAACTCCTCTCTCTGAGTCCTTACCAAAGATGTCCTTCACTATTTCTCTCATCAGAGGCATTCTGGTGGAGCCACCTACGAGTATTACGTGGTCTATATCCTGCTTGGATACCCCGGCATCCTTTATACAGCTCTCACACGGCTCTCTAACTTTCTCCAGTACGGGTCTCACCAGCTCTTCCATCTTGGCCCTGGTGAGATCGTAGTTCATGTGTTTGGGGCCCTCGTTGTCCGCGTAGATAAAGGGAAGGTTTATGTTGGTCTTCTTCATGGAGGAGAGCTCGACCTTGGCCTTCTCGGCGGCTTCGGTCAACCTCTGCAATGCTTCTCTGTTCTGGCTGAGGTCAATACCGGTATCTTCCTTGAATCTGTTAAGGAAGTGGTTCACTATAGTCTGGTCAATATCGCTTCCACCCAGCTGAGTGTCACCATTGGTTGCCTTTACTTCGAAAACTCCCTCTCCGACTTCCAAAATGGTGATATCGAAGGTTCCACCACCAAAATCGAACACGGCGATGGTTGCCTCTTCTTCTTTATCCATCTGGTATGCCAGAGAGGCAGCTGTTGGCTCGTTTATAATTCTAAGAACTTCCAATCCGGCGATCTGTCCTGCATCTCTGGTCGCTCTCCTCTGGTTGTCATCGAAGTAAGCGGGTACGGTAATCACCGCCTTATCTACCGTATCGCCCAGGTGGTCTTCTGCATCTCTCTTTATTTTCTGCAGAATAAACGCCGAGATCTGCTCCGGTGTATACTCCTTGTCGTCGATGGTAACCTTGTAATCCTGTCCCATCTTTCTCTTTATCTCAAAAACAGTCTTTTCTGGATTGAGAACTGCCTGTCTCTTGGCATGTTCACCAACTATCATTCCGTCTTCGGTGAAGGCCACCACCGAAGGGAAGTACTTACTCCCTTCAGAGCTTGATAGCATCTTGGGCTCTCCACCTTCCAGCACACATGCTTCTGAGTTAGTTGTACCCAAATCAATTCCTATTAATTTACTCATCATTACACCTCCTTCCTACTATCACTATGGAAGGTCTTATTATGGTATCACCCATACAGTATCCCTTCTGATTTTCCTCCAAGATTATATTATTTTCGTCCGATTCCTTAAATGCAACGGCTTCATGATATTTGGGATCAAACTTCTGACCTACAGCTTCCAGTTCAGTCACACCTTCTTCTCTCAGGACGGATTTGAACTGGTCCAAAACCATTTCTACACCTTCTAACAGGGGGTCATCTTCTTCTCTGTCCTTAGATGCTTCTACAGCTCTTTCCAGATTGTCTATGACTCCCAGCATCTTGCGGAAGAGCTCTACTTTGGCCTGTTTAACTTCTTCTTCCACTTCTCTGGAGGCTCTCTTCTTGTAGTTTTCGAAATCGGCCCTGAGGTACTGGAGCTTGTTGAAGTATTCCTCAGCCTTCTTTTGCTCCTCTATCAGTTGCTGTTTTAATGATTCCATATCTTCTGGGGTGAACTCTTGCTGAGCTTCCTGTTCATTATCCACCTGTTGTTCTTTATTTTCTTCAACCCCTTGATGTTGGTTATCTGATGACTGTACCATATACTCGGTTCCTGAGATATATTTTTATAAATTTTGGTCCCCTTACTCAGCGCCTTCTATTAATTCGAAGTACGGAAAGAACAAGTTTCAGGTCTCCTTAACCGATTATTCATCTTCAATGGATGACACCACTTGATCCAAGACTAAACAATTTGTGAAATTGGTATCAAGCACTGTTTACGCTTTAGATATTGGGAATAGACAGACTTTTTCGAGTATTAAGTAGTCAGGGATAAACTGTCTTTTGGACTGAGTTTTCAAATTTATTATTATAGTCAAAATATTTTTATCCTGTAAATCTGTGGATACTGGTATGGGAGACACGGCTATTGTCATTATAGGGGTATCAATAGGTCTTCTGCTGGGAATGAGCGGTATTGCATCAATTTTTGACCTGATGACCGAGACAATTTCACATGCTGAAGAGCAGTTATCCCAGCTCACTACACTGTCCACTGTGGCCCTGATAGTTGTGGCTCTGGTTTTTATCGTTATGGTCCGGCTGGTGTCCTCTCTGGCAGTGGGTGTGATAATGGGTGCCGTACTAAATATTATACTTGAAGTGAACAATATTGATGTTGTAGATCAGGTGAATACTGGCATTGGGGGTCAAGTGGGCTCAACGGTCCTCAACATGCTGGTTTAGCTTTAACCTGCCATTTATCACACCTTACAAACTATTATCTTACGGCTATTCACTGTACAGTTTATTGTAGACCCTGTTCACTTCTTCAATATCAAGGTTCAGCTGGTGAGCTATGGTGTGGGTAGAGATACTGGGGTTCTTCTCCACCAGATTGGATATCATCTGGCCGGCATAATTTTCGTAGGTTTCTGCTGTCTCCCAGTAGTCGTTAAAGTAATCCAGCAGTATTTTGGTCAATGTTTCCGATTCCACTTTTATGCCTCTTCTGGTGGGTTGAGCTTCTCCTACTCTTTCCGGCAGGCCCAGAACTGCTTCATTTTTATCCACCAGCATGAACCTGAAGTCATAGACCACCAGGCCTTCGTGGAACCTCACTTCTGCCCCGCTCTTGACGTATCTGCTGCCCATCTCCAGCTTTTCGGGGGATTTCAAAAGAAGGTACTTGAAATTCCCTTCCTTATTCTTGGACATGATTCAGTATTTCGCTTACATATCTCTCACTGGCTTCGGTGGGATGTGTTCCGGTAACGATGGCCCTTACATCCTTTGCGTTCTCCAGAGTCTCTATAACCAGCCTGAAGTACTCTTCCCTTGATAGGGTTCTCACTGCAGTCGCCAGCAGACTGGTAAGCTCTTCTCTCCCTCTTCACTCTCTTCTACTCATCAATAACAGGGTAACAGTGGCTATGAGTAATATTAGCTCCAGAATGAAGAGGTAGGGCTCTATGTTCCTGAACAGAGCAAGATCGGTCATATCTATTTTAGGTGAATCGAGTTGAGTTTTTCATTTTCATCCCCATTTCAAAACCCCTAATCGATGGATAGGATAAGCTGGCCTCCAACTTTTACAAGATATATTTTTATAATTTATATATTTTTTGCCCATTAGCTCATTAACCCCATCAGATTTGAGGTTTGAGATCTAAAGAGGAAAATAGAAGGTCACGTAGAGGACTATGGCTGCAATTCCTGCCACCTTGAGAGCCCGGTAACGGTTGAGATAGTTCCTGCCGTAAGCGTAGAGGGTCAGGTATGCGTGAACTATTATTCCCAGCACGAAAAGAGGGTTCTGCTGGAGGAAGTACATTATCAGGCTCAACATAAGCCCTAAAGGAGCGAGCAGCTTTAGGAGGGTAAAGAAGCCTCTGCCGAAGGTAGTATCTACTGTCTGGTAATCTTTTTCGATATCCTCCAGCTCTATTGGCTCCGGGAGCTCGTCAACAGGGAATTCAGGGAAAAGGGTGCTGACAAAGTCGCATCGGTTGCACCGGAACATGTAGAGTGCGCCGACAGCGATCGCTGCGGGGATGGTGAAGTCCGGCGATACATCGATACTGTTACAGGCAGGGCACACCTTCACATATTTTTCTTCCTCTTTCTTAGATTTGGGCATTCAATATGTATTGTATTTTTCCGATTAATAAAGTTGTTACTAATACTATACTAATACTAAAATTATTCAGGAATCATCTTATGTTACTCAGAGTAACGGTATGAAGAAGCTCTTGGCCATCCTAAGGGTTTGCCAGAAAATAACCTATCATTTTAGCTGATATTTCTGGATGCAAT
>CAZQTT010000044.1:9129-21235 GCA_964596255.1 uncultured archaeon | reverse complement strand
TCCAGCATATCTTTTCTGTTCCTCAGGACTTATCTCAGGAGCTTCAATCAACATTTTACCACCAATTTACCTTTGTAGGGAAATTAATTATAAATTATATTATAGTTTTCTGATTTTTTGTTTTTAATAGTTCAAATAGATATTTTAGGATTTAGGCTGGGTTTTGTAAGCTATCCTATAAGTCATTCTAAAACACCTAAGTCAACATTAGTTATCAGTTTCCATTTACTGTTCTTTTTACCTTTCTCGGGCATTGTGGGATCAAGTAACAGATAGTTCCTTGTTTTAACTTCCGGTAGATGCACCTGCAATCCCAGATGATCACATAGGCAACCCATCCTCCTGATTACTCCCGTGTTTTTTATTTTGATAGCGTATTCCCATAGTTTCTGGAGATCGAATTCATTATTTTTCAGGGCTTTTGCAACCTCAATTACCCCTCCACAATATTCTGGTTTATCAAGACAGTCAACGATGGTTTTCTCCCTTTCTGTTACCCCTACCTGAAACCCGTCAATCCATTCTTTTTCAACTCCGAAGAACTTTTCATTCTTTATCCTGATGATTTGATAACTTACTCCAAATATCTCCAGTTTCTGTTTCCTCTTTCTAGAAGTGGTCTGAATGAAGACAGTAACCGGTATCTGTTCTGTCAAGCCATGATAGCTGAGGGCTGACCAGTAGGACACTGCCGATGGGCTAACAAGTTGAGAGCCAATAACAAACTTATTTATAGTATATTCTCCTTTTTTCGCTCCCAGAGGTACAACCATGTATTTTCCCTTCTCTATTCTCTCAATCCACCCACTAGTTTCTAACCTGCTCAGGATTACTCTCAGTACATTCCTGTCGGTACCTGTGGTTCTTACTGCTTCTTCAAAGGTGAATGCTCTCTTCCTAGCCAGCTGATCAAGAATACTTATCCTCATTTTTATGCACTATAATTAACAATTCTGTTAATTTTGGTGTATGTTATTAAGAATTAAGGTATTTTAAATTTATGGTTGTAAAAGATTTAATCATGTTTAGGGGATTAATTGCATTTTTCTGTTATGTTTATAATTTTAAACAAGCTTAAAGCTAAATCTCTTTATATTAATCGACCAGCAGAGTAGGTTATGATATCAGGATTCAAGGATAAAATGCCCAAGATCTGTGGAGACTGTTTTATTGCGAATTCTGCAGTTGTTATTGGTAACGTTGAGATAGGAGAATCTTCCAGCGTGTGGTTCAATGCCGTGATCCGGGGAGATATGGAAGTAATCAAAATCGGTAGTGAAACCAATATCCAGGATTGTGTGGTTGTTCACTCTGATCCGGGAATCAAAGTAGAGGTTGGAGATGGGGTCACTATAGGTCATGGGTCGGTAGTCCATGGATGTAAAATTGAGAACAATGTTATTATTGGTATGAATGCCACAGTATTGAATGGCGCCGAAATCAGTAAGAACTCTATTGTCGCGGCGAACGCTTTGATACCTCCTGAAAAGAAGTTCCCTCAGAACAGCATTATAATGGGGGTTCCCGGAGTGAGCAAAAAAGAGACCACTCAATCGGACATCCAGATGATCCAAAAGTCTGCTGAAGAATACGTCAAACTGGCAGCAGAATACAAGAGTAGCCGAATACAGGAGTAATTCATATTCGTATTTGTAATAAACTGTTCTTATTAAATTCATTTAATGAGTTTACAATCTTTTGTTCAATGCTTCTCTGATCTGAGTTACAGAATATGGAGAACTCTTTACAAATTCATCAGCATCTTTTAGGATCTTATCAACATCTTTCCACTGTTTGTACTTCTTGAACTTATCTTCTCTCTCGATTCCAAGAGCCTCAGTGATAAGAGCCATAAAGTTGACTACAGCGTAGTCGTATTTTTGCTCCTGATCGGCAAAGATCTCGTGAAAATAGTGGCATATATCCACCAGCATATCCGCTCCGGTGTACGTAGCCTCGTTCAA
The DNA here is from genome assembly GCA_964596255.1 of uncultured archaeon. Classification (GTDB taxonomy): domain Archaea; phylum Halobacteriota; class Archaeoglobi; order Archaeoglobales; family Archaeoglobaceae; genus JdFR-22. The sequence continues at coordinate 19,271 of CAZQTT010000044.1, read as the reverse complement.
TCGATCGTCCCTCATTTTTTGAAAACAGTGAGGAAAATAGTTCTGGGCGGCTGAGCCGCAGCATACTGTATCTTTTCCGTGGCGGGGCATCTCAATCAATTCTATCCCCGGAATCTCTTTTTAGAACATCTCGAGAACCTGTCAAATCAAGCCCGGTGAAGGCAGCCTTACAGGGTTCGTGCAGAGTGACCTTTTTGTGAATGGATTTTTTGAATGGTAATTTTTCCATATTCTGGGCCAGGTTACTGGAAATCTGTATGCTTGCTATTGATAATAGGACATTTGCGATTGCATAGACCGCACTTACGGCTTCCCTCTATTGATCTATTGACCTCTTTCTCTCCTGTTCTAGATAATGAATCAGACTTAGATTCTTACTCATATTTTCCTCTTCATACAATAGGGTTGAACTTTGGGGGACCGGAATACGTAATCACTTTTTGCTAAATCTAACCAATGTGTCTCATACTTGCTTTATGTTATAATCCAAATCTTCAAGTTTTTGAATGGATTTAAACTGATTTTAGTTACTTATATTTGTTGACGAAGCTCAAGAGTTTGTTATTGGTTTCAGACAAAAGGCACAAACTTAGGAAAATGATAAAATTTTTAAGCATGCATATAGAATTTGTTTTGTGCTTAAACCTATAAGAGGAGACAAGAGAACAGTTTATGAACAGATAGTACACGTGATACGCTCTTACATAGTTAAAGGTGATTTGAAACCCGGAGATAAGCTCCCCTCTGAAAGAGAGTTAGCTGCAACACTTAACGTTAGCAGAGCATCGGTTAGAGAAGCCGTAAAGATGTTATCTGCTGAAGGTTTTGTAGAAGTTAAGCACGGTCAGGGTATTTTTATCAGCGACAAAGAAAATCCCGATACTATTATACACAAGCTGGACAAGTTCTCTATGGATGAAAAGACCATTAGAGACTTTTTTGAGGTCAGGCTGGTGCTGGAACTGCAGGCTGTGGAGTGGGTTATTAAGAGGGCATCAACTGATAATCTGAAGGATCTGGAAAAACTTATTGAGGATACTAAACAGGATTTAAGCCAGAAAGATAAAGGAGTATTGCTTTCCCTCGCCGAACATGACACCAAGTTCCACGAGCTACTGGCTGAATACGCTGGTAACCATGTTCTTCTGAGAAGTATGCATAGTCTTCTGGATATTCTATCTGAAGTAAGATTAAAGTGTCTACAAATTGAAGGTAGGCCCATAAAGTCTCTGGAAGAGCATGAAGAGATCGTGAAGGCGCTATTAGACAGAGATCTATCCAGAGCAAAAGAAGTAACGGAAAGCCATATTAAATCACTCGAAAAAGATATCTTAAACACATTTGCTACCTGAACTTATTGTACCTGAACCTATTTTTTCAGATTAAGGCTGATTAGAAAGGTAGAAGCAAATAAAAGGCGATAGTCATGAATACGTATTCGAATTCCACAAAATCGATTACCAGCCCAATCAAATCTGTAGAAATGACAGAACATATATTGGCTATGAATGTGATAAATCCGGATATCGTTCCAGTCTGATGCTCTCCCACCGTCTTTACAGCCTAGGAAAAAACTGCCCCTACACTGAATCTGAAGAATATTGAAGCAAGGAAAAGAATTATATAAACCAGCCAGAAATTGCCAGCCACCTCCTTTGACTCGGAAGAATACTTGATCAAGGAGCGCCATTCCGTGCTCTGTCCAGCACGTTAATGAACTGGCCCAGGGTCATCATGGAGAATATCCAGCTCACCATCAACATGTTGCCCATAAAGATTAAGACACATCCGATAAACAGGACGTATCTGATCCCCCATCTGTCTACAACACCCCAGAAGTATTTGGGACAATGTGTATTGCCAGAAACATTGCTGAGGCAGTGAGGGCAAGCTCAGCGTTTGAAAACTCGTAGTTCTCTCTTGTAGTGGGGATTATAGCCGCATAATCCATCCTCCCGATCAGAAAAGCAGCTTAAACCACCCAAGATTATGGATATCTTTGTTATGGGTCTAACCATTTACAATATTTTTGAGTCTTTGGGGTTTGTTGGCACTGTTGACGAGGCAAGAGGCATGACCAGCATCTTCTTCATCGTAATCGATTCTTCAGCCTTTTTTAATGCACTATCCAAGTTGGGAGCATGATCGACTTTCAGGGTTTCCAGCTCTTTGGAAGATAGACTGGAAACGAGTACAACTTTCCTGCTGGTCAATTGTCTGGACCACATCCATGCTTTATGGATTCCCATTCGGAAAGGTAAACTCTGGAAATAGCTGATTATTTCTTTATGTGTAGCAAATTTATCCATGGTTTTCTCAAAGAGTTCGTCACCCAACCCTTGGGGGCATTCGGCCACCAGAATGATGACTCCCTGCGGCTTGCAGACCATCTCTGCGGGAGTTAGAGCCTTTTGAGCCTGATATATGTTAATATCCTTAGGAGAGCCCCCGGGAGAAGTGACCACCACATCTGCTTGATAAGGAGTTTCTGCTTCCACTACTTTGCGGGCGAATTTAACTCCTTCCTGATGCGCATGGAGCCAGTGACCTGCCGCGACTCTGGCAACCTGTTTGTTGAGGTTCAGCGCGGCATTGACTATAAAATTAATTCCCAGTTTGCTTCCCATGTCGTCCACGTCCTCTCTGCAAGGATTTCCTTCCATAGCTCCCAATCTTGAGCCTTCAGCCAAGAGAAGAGCGTGATTTGCTTCCACGGTTTTTGTACCCGCAAGGCCTATAGCAGCACCTTTTGCACCTCCGGTATACCCCATGAACTGATGGGGGTCTATCATGCCAGTAACTATCCTCTTGTTGGCCTGGATGAAGTGCTTGTTTATCCAGATGGGAGTTCCTCTAAAAGTATCACCAAGATAAGCTAGATCCTCTTCTTTCCTGGCATTATGAATAACTGTTTTCCCCACACTATCCACAATATCCTTTCCCACAACTTCTTCTAAACTGCCAGTTCTCCTGTGGAGCCCACCGCCCACTATAATCGTTATCTGGTCCTGATTTACACCATAATATTTTAAAAGGGGTATAAACACTTCTAAAATGGTTTTAGAGGGTATGGGGCGGGTCTGGTCGCTGACAACAATCGCCACATTTTTACCTTGAAATTCGTTCAAACCATTGTGGGAGATGGGCTCTTTTAGGGCTCTTGATACCTCAGCCTTTATATCAACGGGTGGAAGATCCTGAGGCTGGAGGTAATCAACTTCTACATCATCACCTACCTCTGCTCTCATGGGAGCTTTGCCGTAAGGTACCTCTATAACCGTCATGTATGTCCTTTATTTTGATCAAAGCCTCGTCTTCATTCCTATACTTTCTGCCAGATGGTTTAGGGTGGAAACGGTGCTTTCGTCAAGGTTTATCCCTTTTTTAGCCTCCTGAAGTTTCTTGAATTTGGATTCTCCAGAAACTTTTTACTCTATCTTTGTAGGGTGAACATGATACGAATTGGTATATGATAAGTCATATTACTTTTTCTTCATTATCAGTCTTGGCAGAAACCTCCATACATCACTTTAATACAACTTATAGTTTGATCTCAGAAACATTAGGTGTATCCTGAACTAACTCAACTCAACTTTGTGTTTTGGGTTTGATGTCAACCATACTAATTCCCGAAGTTGGAGACACATTGGAACTACTGTAATTATATAGAATTATCTTATTTATTTCTTCTCCCTGAACGGAAAGAGGAAAAATTCTGGAGAGAACCTTTAAAGAATAGCTCCTCAAAGCAGTCTCCAGTATCCGATTTGCTGTTTTGGAAAGATAGAGATAAACTATAGTAGCTCTTTCCAGGTCCTCTTCCTTGGGCTCATAAAATGATTCGTTTCTCAATGTGATGTATTCTTCTACCCCATTTTTTTCTATCTTCTTCTTGGCCTTATCATAGACTTCAGTGGACAACTCATAACCAATTGCCCTGGCTCCAAACTCTTTAGCCGCCATGATCAAATTTCTGGCATCACCACATCCCAGTTCGAGGATTATATCATGGGAGGAAAGGCCTATGTACTGGAATGCTTCCCTAATCTCATTACTTGGAGTGGGGCTAAAAGGAGGGTCTAAAACTTCGTAATCTGTAATTGCCATCTCCATAACTCATCCTGAGTTACTAAACTTTTTCTGTGGTTAAATAGAGCTATTTTAACGCATTATTGATAAATTTGAGGTTTTAAAACATATTATATTTGTAATTAAGTTTCTATTTTATTGGGATAGAGTTTTAATATAGTATTTGATCCGATTCTTATTTTATATCTATGTTTTTTATTAAGAACTTGGATTAAGATTACTCTAATATTGGGGTTTTTATCTTTTCTTCGGGGAGCTCTACAGTTCATTCTCTATCTAGTAGACAGGAAATATATGATAATCATCAAGTGAAAAACGAAATTGGTTTTATTGGTTGAAGTATAAACTATAATTAGTGATTGCATATTAAATAAGGATTGAATTGAATGTCAGCAAAAAGTCAGGGGATAGGTAATTTATGACAGTCGAACTGGAATACCACCTGTGTGAAATGTGTAAAAACAGAAGTTTTTGCCATTGGGAGCATCACCTCAATATAATGTCTGAGGATGGGAAGAGAGCTTTTATGCTATCCTGTAATGAGTTCACTTACGACTGATTTATTGTACTATTTTAATCTTGATTAGGACAAATTGGTTTATTACTAATCTTCAGTGTTAACTGTTCTTGAGTTCTCTTCTTCTTTTTTAATTTGAGGGATAAAATGGAAAAGGTTAATTAAGTAGAATACATAGTTTATATGCCAGGGTGGTAAACGTGTTGTAGTTTTCTTACCTGTAAGATATCCTACCTCCATATTCATCTGTATAATCCACCCTGGTCAATTATTATCGTGGTAGACGTTCATACTGTTTAGATGCTGCCACCATTATATGGTCTGATGGCGGTAAACTGCTTTTCTGTCAAACTGGACCTGAAAGAGAAAAATTGCTTATTTAAGCGGAAGCTCCACCCATTTGGAGTCGTCAGTATAATCTTTTATGTCGAATCCCAGCCCTTCACACATTTTAAGCATCCGGATATTGTCTTTTAGAACTGTTCCGTAGATCTTTTCCAGCCCTTTTTCCTGGGCAATCCCTATCAATAAGTCCACCAGTTTGTATCCAAGCCCTCTTCCCTGGTAATCGTCATGAACAACTACTGCGAACTCACCCTTCTCAAAATCGGATTCAATGATCAACCTGCCTATCCCAATAATCCTTCTCTTCTGCTCTTCTTTGACTTCGGCTACCATAGCCATTTCTCTATCATAGTCTATGTTGGTGAACCTGGTGAGCATCTGATGGTCGATATTGCGAATAACTTGAAAGAACCTCCCTCTCAAGGAGTCTTCAGATAGTGTAGTCAGCATCTCGTACTCCAGTGGCTCGTCTTCAGGTCTGATGGGCCTCAAAAGAATTTCAGTACCGTCCAACAATCTCCATGGAGATATATATCTCGTAGGATAGGGTGTGATAACCATGTGGGGATAGTGATGTTGGTATAAGCATTCATGATGCTGCTCCACATAGCTCAAAGCCTCTTTATCTATGACAATTCTTCCGTCCAGGGCGAAAGGTATCCCGTTGGAGATGGCAATCGGATTTATGTCCATCTCGGCTATCTCCGGGAAGTCAACTATGAGGTTGGAGAAATTTACCACTACTTTTTCCAGCTGCCTCATATCAACCTCTGCTCCTCTATGCCCCAGCATGAACCTGTAAACTTTGGTCTCTTCCATTAGTCTGCGGGTTAAGGTCTGATTTAGAGGTGGTATTCCTACAGTATAGTCCTTGAACACTTCAGTGCCTACTCCTCCTGAACCGAAGAGTATGACCGAGCCGAAATCATTATCCTTTTTTGAACCCAGTATTATTTCGTAATCAATATCGTTAAGCATCTTCTGGAGGATCATACCGTCTATATTTGCCTCTGGCGCTTTTTGTTTGATTTTGTTGACCATGTGGTTGTATTCTTCTCTTAAACTCTCCTCAGACCCTATTCTTAGGGCTATACCTCCAACATCGCTTTTATGAGTTATCTGATTTGATAGGACTTTGAGTGCTACGGGATAACCCATGTTGTTTGCTTTCCGCACCGCATCTTCAGCATCCCTGGCCACTTGAGAGTTAACTACGGGTATTCCGTAAGCGATAAGGAATTTCTTGAACTCCTCAAGGGTCAGAACATCCCGCCCTTCTTTGACTATTCTCTTGATAAGAGCTCTCAGATTATTCTTTGGGGGGACTTGATCTACTGGCAGCTCTTCAGGCGTTTCGTAGAGCAGCTCCAGATTCCTGCTGTACTTGTACATGTATTGATATGCTTTTACCGCTTCCTCAGGTTTCTCAAACACCGGCAAGTTGTGCTGAGAAATGATCTTGCTGGCCTTTCGCACATCTTCCCCTCCCATAAGCACAGTTATTACTGGTCTCCGGGTGTTTATGGCTATGTCAGCTAGAGCCTTCGCTAGCTCCTCCGGTGAAGCAGCACCCTGAGGAGTATAGATGGCCATAATACCGTGCACGCTCCTGTCTTCTAAGCAGGCGTTAATCGCTTTTACGTATCTTTCCACTCCAGCATCTCCCAGGACATCCACAGGATTTCTCTTGCTCCAGTGCGGTGGCAGGAAGGAACCAATTTTCTTTAAAGTCTCATCAGAAAGTTCTGCCAGCTTTCCACCCAACTCTATTAGTGTATCAGTGGCCAGGATGCCCGGTCCTCCTGCATTGGTTATGATAGCCAGATTGGGACCCTTGGGTATGTGTTTGGAGTCCAGAACCTCTGCCGCGTTGAATAGATCAGCTATCTCGTTTACCCTGACCACTCCGGTCCTCCTGAAGGCAGCCCGGTAAACATCATCATCTCCTGCCATGGAACCAGTATGGGAAATTGCCGCCTGAGAGCTTTCAGAGTATCTACCAGCTTTAAGGACCACTATAGGCTTGTTGCGAGCAAACCCCCGGGAAGCACTCATGAATTTCTTGGCATTACCCACTCCTTCCATGTATATCATGATGCTTCTGGTGTGGTAATCATCACCCAAAAGGTCGATGAGATCACCAAAGTCAATGTCAACCATTGAGCCAAGAGATGCGAACATACTGAATCTGATGTGCCTGTCAATCGCCCAATCCAGCATAGCGCTGCCCATGGCACCGCTCTGTGATACAAAGGCAATTTTCCCCGGTCGGGGATTAGCTTTAAGAAAGGACGCATTCAAACCCACGCTGGGCCTGATGACCCCCAGACAGTTAGGACCTATAATCCTTATACCGTATTTTTTCCTGATGGTCTTTATCTTTTCTTCCAGCTCTTTTCCATCCTCTCCAACTTCTTTAAACCCCGAAGAAATTATTATTACTCCTTCCACACCAGCTTCACCGCACTCCTCCACGATTCCAGGAACGGTCTGTGCTGGAGTGGCTATTACTGCCAGATCTACTTTTTCCGGAACAGACCCAATACTGGAGTAACAATCAAGGTCGAAGACCTTCTCCCTATTAGGATTGACCGGAAACATCTTCCTCCCCTCTGACGACCGAGATGACAGAGATGATCGGGTTGACTGGGGTGACTGTGAGGACAATAGATTCTCCATTATGGTCTTTCCCACTGAGCCTTCTTTGTCTGAAGCGCCGATCAAGGAGACCGTCCGGGGGTCAAGCATCTTTTTGATGTTTCTCATGAAAATCACCAATTACTTTAGTTGTGTATATGTATAGTGGTAGTATTTGAAATTTTAATGGGCGATAGACAATGTTTCAAAAATGGTAGTATCAGTATTGTAACAATAGCTCCAGTTCCACTGCTTAAAACTGATCTCGTCCTCAGGTAATAATTAATTTTGTTTATAGTTTTTAGCCTTAAATCTCCAAAAACTTTACTTTATATCTCAGTGCCGCAGATATAAAAAAAATTAGTAGATGATGTGGTAAATTGAATAGACGCTGAGTATGGTGAAAAATAGCATCGTCACCAGTAATGTTGTTCTGGCAATTGAGAGAGCGCGGGTATAGTCGAGCACGGGTACACACCTCCAACCGGTAATTAGATATTGTAGATATGTTTTCATTATTTAAAAAGGATGATGAATACCCATTGGTCATAATTACCAGATGGCTATCAAACCAATCGAAATATCGTAAAGTAGCCAGGATAATTAAATCAGTTTTTCGATGAGATGTTAAGTCAGGAAAAGAAAAGATTAAGGCAATAAAGGAAATAATTTAGAATGAGAATAATATTATTTGCTTTGAGGCACCTTATTATATCAATTCCTTTTGGTAATTCCTCTGCCAATTAGTGCAAAGTAATCTTCACCGCAACAGCTTAGACAGTTTCTTTTTCCATCTGAGCGCACCAAACTTCTCGGATCAATCACAAGCTCTCCACAATTGGCGCATTGGCGCAGCGAGTGTTCTCAAAAATTGGTGCTTGTTCGATAGGCTTTACTGTTATTGGTTTGATGATGAAACCCTCTTCGGGGAGTTCCACTACTTGCCAAGATGTGCTCTCCCACAAACTTGCTAGTCGTTCTTTCGGCTTCTGTTCTCTGTCTATCTATTATAACTTCTCAACAAGATTCCTGACTTCCTAAGAGAATTATTCATTACTTATTTTCTCCATCTCGGTGTAAACCCTAAACCCCTCCCAATTCTCTCTTCTGACCAGAGAAAGGGCGTTCTTACTTAGAACACAAAAAATGAGATCATTATTTCCTATCGTACATCCTGTGGTTAGTTGAACTCCGTCTACAAAGCAATTGTTGCATTCCACTATGGTAAAAATGTTCTGTTCCACACTTTCATCCAATCCAGCTCTCTCTATACCCAGCTTGTTCATAACAGCAGTAGATGCCCTAATGCCTAAGGCTACACCCGGGCAAAGGTGGCCGTGAAACTGTTTTGCAATTTAAAGGATCTCCTTTTCCCTAGACACGAATAATCCCCCCTTCTAAACCAAATCAATTATACTATTATAATGTGGTTAACACGGGGTTACAGATCTTATCATTTATTCTATCAAAGATGTTGAATTATCTAATCCCTCCTATACTGTTTGTTTTAATTGATAATTGATAATTAAGGTTAGCTAGATAATACCGGGGATTATTCTCTTGGGAACTTTCTGCTGATACCTTACGTATTCTTCTCCGTATCTATCGGCAATTAATTTCTCCTCCTCAAGAATAGAGAAGGATAGCCTCAAAATAAACCATAGGGGTGTGAGAGCCAAAGCATAACCCGCATTAAATATGATACTCCATCCTATGGGCCACAAAACATCTCCAAAGTACATTGGGTGACGTACGATACCGTAAACTCCTGTGGTCTGCATCTTCCTTGTGCTGTGTTTTCCCTCTCCTTTTTTTAACTGGTACATGGTCAAGATAGAAAAAGCAACGGCAAAGATAAAAATTATACTGCCCAGACTCCACGCTATATATTTCTCCAAACCAAGGCCGGGTTGAGGTAAAAAGGGGATGAAAACTCGGGGAATTTCGAAAAGTAAAACAGCTGATATACCAGCTATGGCATAGGTTCTTTTTCTATATCTTGTTCTAGAAGTGAAGACAACTATTTCTAAGAACATGGCAACCGTAGGGATCAAAGCCCACAGAAAAACATCCTCCAGAGGATTCACCAAAACTACTATTATTTATTATTTAAAGAGTTTTTTGGTAAAAACCCTCTAAATTCTAAAATACTCTCTCCAATACTTTTCTTTTAACCTTTCAGCAAGATCCACTTTCCTGTCGATCTCGTGTTCTTGTAGGAGACATCCACCAGTAATACCTTCTTTATTTTATCAAATCAACAAGCAAATTGATTAAAAAATGCGGGGGGAGGGATTCGAACCCTCGGACCCCTTCGGGAGTGGATCTCTCATTTATAGACCTTGAATCTTAAATCTTGAGTCCACCGCCTTTGACCTGTCTCGGCAACCCCCGCTTTTGGTTTTGGTTTCACTTTGGTATGGTAGTCAAGCTTCACTTACCACTCAGGCGGTATCGGGGATACCGCATCTCTGATGCAACGAGACCGTTGCACTCGGCACCCCCGCTTTTGGTTTTGGTTTCACTTTGGTATGGTAGTCAAGCTTCACTTACC
>CAZQTT010000044.1:0-9029 GCA_964596255.1 uncultured archaeon | reverse complement strand
ACTCAGGCGGTATCGGGGATACCGCATCTCTGATGCAACGAGACCGTTGCACTTGGCTTGGCAACCCGCTTTTTCCTGTTATTAAGCTCATTTACCATCAGGGTATTTCAATGGTTACTGGGCACCATCGAGCTTACTTACATAGGTTACCTCTATATTATTTTTTGAAATCGGTATTTAGAATTTATCATGCTTATGTTCATTGGGTTCGACTTTCGGTGCACATGAAAAGTATTTTTTACATTCGAATGCAGGCAGGCATATATGATAGAATTTGAGGGCCGTCTTATGGGTGGGGTAAGGAAGTTCCAGCAGGCACTGGATGATTATTATACCAGAATGAAAGAAGAGAGGGATTCACTTTTGGATAAGCTCTCCGAGATCCCCACCTTCACCATCAATGAGGACGGTAAATGGTTTCTTCAGGAGCTGAATGGTAAGAGGGTGGTGGGTGTTGATGGTAGTCAGGTAAAGCCGTTGAAGGATATTGGTGTCCCTTTGGGAGGTATTCAGATAGCCAAACTCTCCATACAGCACGGGACCGGACAACACCAGCTCAGGCACCGTTCAGCTTTCATTGATATGGATGAGAATGTCAGTCTGGAGAGATTCAAGATGGAGGTTGAAGCCTTACTGGAAGAAATGGATGGGGAAACCCTTCTATTCTTTGATGGCAGCCTGTCAACCTCGTTCACCGCAGAGATGAGCGAGAAGCTAAGACAAGAATATGCCAGCTGGATAAATACCCTCATCCAGAAGAGTGAGGAGACCAAAACACCTCTCGTGGGATATGTTGACAGGAGCTATGCCAGGGACCTGGCAAAGAGAATGGGGGTCAACGCATACGATTCCTATCTCCTCTCATCTGTCCTTAATTTGATGGAATATACTCAGGCTTTCAGACCTGAAAAGGATGGGCTGTGCTATTCATATCTGAGGGCCAATCCCAATCAGCCCGTGAGGCTGGAGTATCCCACCTGGATGGAAGATATTCACCACAACATAGTGAGATCTGTGGTGGCAGAGTGCATTCTGGGGAGCACCAGAGGCTATCCCTACGTGCTGGAGAGAGCCCACACTTGCTGTCAAATTGATAGGAGTGAGAGGATGGATTTCATGAAAGCATTTTCAAGGGATACATCATTTAAGTGGATGAGCAAGCAGGTGAGAGTGAGATAATGAAGGTGTTGAGGGTTTTAAATCATACGGAGTTCGAAGCCGAGATAGACTCTGATGTGGGGGACATACTGAAAACAGGCGATATTGTCGCCATGGTCACATCCGTTCACCAGGAGGAGCCCGAATATATCAGGTATATGGGTGATATGGAGAAAGAGGAGGTCAAGAACTACATGCCGGACATTTTCCAGCCACAGAGGGTGGCCAGATGCTTATCCCTATGCACTGTGGGTTTAGGGGATATCAAGAGCACCCCCAGAGTAGGGGACAAAGTTGAGACGGTAGCCGATGAGGAGATCAGAGATATTCATTACCAGGATGAGCTGAGAATCCCCTACCTCATCCCCCTGCTCCAGAAAACAGATATTTCAACCGTGAGAGCACTGATACTCAAGCTGATGGAACTCATACCTGAGGAGAAAGACCTTCTGGAGATCATATTATCTGAGATCGAGTACAGCAGAATGAGAGGTGCTGAGCTATGACCGCGAAGCCAATTGGACTGGTAAAAGGGCCTTCTGAGTCGCATCACGAGTTCAGGTTCATAACTCCCGACAAAACTGCCTTAAAGACAGGTGAATACATCTACTATCTTCACAACAGTAAAAAAGTCATCTGCCGGGTAACAAGGCGTTCTCCCTTGCGATTATACCCTGATATCTATCTATCCAAGCCGGAAATAAACCCTCAAAAGATAATCAGGGCTCTGGGAATCAATGCCAGGGAATTCGAGCTGTTCGACATTAAAGCAAGCATTATGGGTTATTTCGACTCCAAAATAGGGTTCATCAACCCCCGCATCCCTCCCAAGCCAGGCGAGTCGATCTATCTGGCAGAGAGTGATACCATCTCGGAAGTCCTGATGAAAAAAAAGAAGGAAGACATCGGGTCGGTAAATACCGGTAACCTCCTGAACAGAGAAGAGGATGTTCCCGTCGTGCTGGATACTTCGCTGATCACCAGCGAGCACATGTGTATCCTGGCATCCACGGGCAGTGGTAAAAGCTATCTTTCAGGTGTTCTGGTCGAAGAGCTCCTCAGACCCAACAATTCAGCCGCAGTCCTCATACTGGATCCCCACGGAGAATACCACACCTTAAACGAATTAGAGGGTATAGAAGAGTTCAAAAGCGATGGCTACAGGCCCAACGTTAAGATTCTGGGCAAGGATGAGATAAAGATCAGGATTAGCGAGCTGGAATACGATGAGCTGGTGGGAATGCTCCCAGATCTCACGGATAGGATGGAAGCCCTCCTCAACAGAGCCTTCAGGGAGATGAAGGGGTCCAAATTTACTGCCAAGAATCTGGTGGATAAGATTCTGGAGATAGCGGGCAACGATGACGTCTCGGCAAAGGGGCTTATCTGGAGGATCAACCGTTACATCAGCAATGTGGAAATCGTTGACGATTACGTGCATCTGGAGATCAAGGACCTGTTATTGCCGGGGCAGGCAAGTGTTTTGCAGCTGAATGAGATGAGCGATATCGAGCAGCAGATCCTCACTTCCGTTCTGATGAAAAGGATTCTCAACGCCAGGATAAACGCTGAGAAGGATTTCAATGGAGAGCAGCTGGAGTATCCGGCTTTTCTGTTGATCGAAGAGGGTCACAGGTTTGCTTCCAGAGAGGCCAAGAGCTATAAGGTGCTGAGGACCATACTGGCAGAGGGAAGAAAATTCGGGATAGGTATCTGCCTCATCAGCCAGCGACCTTCAAAGATCGACCCTGACATCCTCTCCCAGTGCATGACCCAGATAATCATGCGGATAGTTAATCCCGCCGACCAGGAGAACATCAAGGCAAGCGTAGAAAGCATCGGCAGGGACATGATAGAAGAGCTTCCTGGACTGACCAAGGGGCAGGCACTGGTAGCAGGAGTAGCCATAAACTCACCCGTATTGATGAGAGTGAGAGAGAGGCTCACCAGCCACGGAGGTATAAGCAAAAACGCTCCACAGGAATGGATAAAATGGACCAACACCTCCGGGCAGGAAGAAGTTGAGATCCCTCGTCAGAAAAAGCAGGACAAACTCTTCTGGGACACCTGATTTAACACTAATAGCATGAGACTTGATCACCTGCTGGTTACCAGGAAGTTGTTCACCACCAGACAAAAAGCAAAGGAGGCCATAAAACGGGGTCACGTCCTCCTTGATGGTGAAGTGGTTACCAAGCCAGCAATGGAAGTTGAGCCTTCTGTTAAATTGGAGCTTGCTGAGGCTGAGAGGCCAAAAGGCTACTGGAAGCTCCAGGCGATCGACTCCCAATGGGATTTGATCAAAGAGGGGGATTTGGTGCTGGACCTGGGCACCAGCTCGGGTGGTTTCGCCAGCTATGCTTCCCAAAAAGCCTACAGAGTCTATGGAATTGAATTCAGTAAGGACTTCGAGCACGAATTAACGGAATTAAAGAAACAAATCGATAATGTCAGGATATTCATGGGTGACGCGTTCACCTTTGACCTCTCCACACTCGAGTCAGTGGACCTCATCCTGAGTGACCTGACGCTGGAGGGAGAATCAGCCCTTAAAGCGCTCCAGCATTTCCTGCCTCTTCTCAAACCCGGGGGCAAGATACTTTTCGTCCACAAAACAGGAACGAATAAACAGAAAGAGGAAAACACACCTTCTTTTGAGAGCTCAGGGCTGAAGATAGTGGATAAAATAGAGTCACAGGAAAAAAAGGAGACATATTACTTACTATCTCCTCAGTAAAGTAGAGTATAATTAAAACTGTGAGTACAGTTTAGTCTATCGCAGTCCTACCAGTTCTTCCAGAGCTTCTTTGGGGTCTTTGGCTTTTACCACTCCACTTGCCAGCAGCACTCCCTCTGCACCAAGATCCATGGCGGTGACATAATCCTCATGACTGCCTATGCCTGCACCGCACAACACCTTGACATCGGAGTTCACATTTTTGACTGCCTTAACCGAGTTCTCCACGATCTCCGGCTCCGACTTGGATACTGGAATACCGCTGCCTATTAGCTCTGGAGGCTCCACTGCCACGTAGTTGGGCCCCATAGCCGCACCTGCTGCGGTAGTAGGTATGTTATTCGTACACAATACCGATGTGAGGTCGAGTTCCTTGAACTTGGCTATCAGGTACTCGATGTCTGCCAGCCTCAATCTCCTTTCGGAGTGGTTTATCAAGCTGCCTTTAGCCCCTATCTCTTTGAGCATTTCCGGAATTAGGCGTCCGGTATTGCTGCCGAAATCCACTGCATCCACATGCTGAGAGTAAACATCGATCGAAAGAGAATTTGTAAATTCCGTCAAATCCAGCATTGGTGGTGCTATGGCTATATAGTCATCTATCTTGTCAGAAGCTTTTTCTACGGCTTTAGCTATTTCATATCCTTTTTTCCCGAATCCGGTTTCATATGCTTTGAAATTAATTATAATTACTCCCATAAAACTCCCCAAATCCAACTAAAAGTCGGTCATCACTCGGAACTGGTCCACTTCAGATACTCCCATCTTCTGCAGGAAGGCTCTTGCAGACCCGGTGACGTCCTTGGCCCCGGTTATTGCTCTGCCTACCACCAGTATATCCGCACCAGCATTGAGAGCGGTCTCTACCTTGTCAACTCTGATACCACCGGCAACGGCGATAAGAGTGTTCTCCCCGCAAGCTTTCCTTACTTCCTCGATGTTACCCCACGCACTTTCCTGCGCCTCTTCTATATCTATGGCTCTGTGCATCTCTACGATGTCCGGCTTAACCTCCAAGTTCTTGACTACTTCCACCGCATCAGGAACATTTATGGTGTCCATCAACGAGTGGATGCCTATCTTCTGGCACTCTTCAATGAAGTTCTCTATGGTCTTCTTGGGGGCCAATCCGGAGCAAGCTGCAACGTCGGCGGTAGCGTCTCCCGCCATTCTGGCTTCAATGGTGCCGGTGTCGAGGGTCTTCAGGTCGGCCAGAACAATTGATTCAGGCCTGATCTGATGAATTTTTTGAACTACTTCCACCCCATACCTCTTGATGAGGGGAGTTCCTGCCTCTATGATCACTGAATCGCTTCTGGGCAAAGACCTGATGACTCCTTCTACTCTCCTCCAATCCGGGGTGTCAAGAGCAACCTGCAGGTAAGGAGGGTTCTTTAAGTTGTTCATTCTAAATCCTATCATAGCATGCATAGCTTTATCCTTCTCCTCTAAAACTTTATCCATACTGGGAAAACTATCAAGTGCTCTTTTTAGAGCAAGTTTAGCTGCAGAATAATTATACCTGTATATTCTCTGGTAATCCCTGCCGCGGGGATGGATGAACACTGAAACTATGACTACCATTTCCTCAGCTTTATCCCTGGGGATTATGCCTTCCTCCACAGCATCTGCAATGGCCTTTGCCACAGCACTCTGTGCTGGGCCGTATATTTTTTCTGCATCCTCCAGGTTCCTGATGGTTACCTTGGGTACAATGAGGGTCAACGGTTTGGTAGGGAGATTCGGTCTGATAACTCCCAAAATAGGTGTATGCCCCATCTGTGGTTGTGCCATGGAGTTGACAAAAGCATTACCCACAGGGCCGTTCTTGTTGCCGATAGTCAAATCAATGTGAGCGAGCTCCGGCTCCTCTCCAATAAGGGCTTCTCCCACTGAATAACTGTGGTCAATCATAGTGATCTATTTTATAATCGTAACCCATCGTCTGGGCAAACTCTACCAGCTCGCTGTGTTCATGCCATATCCTAATATGAATGAAACCTTTCCTGTCATCCAATCCCATGATCTCCCTCACAAAAGTGGGGAAATCGGGAGTCATAGTCTTATCGTTTCTCAGGATATAATCGAGGTAATCTTTAAGGAAAATTATTCTGCCCTCTTTACCTTTGTCCTTTAACTTCAATTTAAGTTTTTTATGAAATACACTTTCTTCCTGATCTGCCTCCGGTTGACTCAAAGTGATCACCGATGATTCACGAGCCGGTTCACTATTAAAATTTTTTTATCTTCTTTTTTTTACTTCTAAGCAGTAATATCTTCTTCAAAGATTTTAAGGCCTTTTCTGTTCTTTATATACAAAGTTCAGTCCAATATTGATCCATAATATTTTTAGAGAAACTTATTACCAAAATGATGAGAAGCAAACACTATTAGGTGAAAAAATTGGAAGAATTAAATCTCTCAGATAATCTATTGATGAATGGATAGACTGATTTTTTATAAGGTAAACTGGTTTATACTATTAGTTTATTAATTGAATTTACCCTAGTAAACCTATTAATGAGTCAATAAATAAATTTTCTAAAAACTTGGCTTATTTATGTTATTAGTTTGTTTATTATATTTACAAAAGAAATAAATACTGGTAATACCAATTAGTAATTATGGAAAAAGAAATCAAATTTGACAAGGACAAACACGACTACTACAAGGAGAGTGAGGTAAAGCCCGATACAGATAGAGAGGGACTTGATACCATTGTAGAGACCCCCCGCTTAAATTTCAATGAAAGACACGAGAAAATACTAAAGATCATATCCAGAAATGGTATTTGTCCTATTTTATTTACTCTGGACTCAAAATCAATGAAGTTCTCAGAATTGATGTTTGAGACCAGACTTAATCCCGGAGTGGTCGACAGGCACCTGAAATGTCTTTCAGACATGGGTATAGTGGAGAGGGAAGATAATTATTACCAGTTAACCGAAAATGGAAAGAAAGTCATCCCCGTAATCGAGGAATTCTTAACCATCATGGAGAAACTCTAATCTCTAATTATATAATCATTCATACCCTTTTATTTTGGTGTTACAGGTCAAGTTATTCATCAGTATTATTTTTCTTCCAGTTCGATACCTACGGCAGAAAGGAATCTCTTCTTTATTGCTTCAGTTATGAGTTTGTTGACCGCTTCTTTATCAGAGGCTCCTCCAAAGATTCCCAGAGGTATCTGTCCTCCTGCTGAGTGTGCATGACCGCCTGCGCTGCCTACTTCACCAAAAATCTTGTTCAGGATATCTCCAATATTTATTCTCACGTCTTTGTTTCTGGCGGAGATATACACTCTTTCCTTTACTATACCAAATACCAGAACCGTGGAAATTCCTTCTAACCTCAGCAGAAAATCTGCGGCCTGAGGTAGGGCATCTCTATCATTAATAAACCCAGCAGAGGATATGAGAAAGCTGGAATAAACTTGTCTGTTCTTTATTGCTGTACCCAGTATGTCCAGAGTTTCTGTCGATATGGCCGGTCCTTCCATCTTCTCTATTAGCTCATTATCCACAAAGGGGTAGAGGAAAGCAGCTGCAGAGAAGTCAGAGGTTTTGGTATTTTTCTTGAAGTTGTCGGTCTCGGATTTCAGCCCGAAGAATAGTACCGTGGCGAGTGTTCTGCTGGGGCTTATTTTCAGCTCTTTCAAGTATTCGGTCACTATGGTGGCCGTAGCCCCTACTTCTTCCCTGATATCCCTAAATTCTGTCTCTACTCCTGAAGCGGGGTGGTGATCTATTACGATGTCCATTTTGGTATCTACAGGTATAGAGTTATTCGTTCCCGGAGCTGAAGCATCTACCAGTGCAAACTTAGAGTAGTCAGAAAGACTAATATTATTCCCTCTTTTCAAGGGAATCTCCAGAATATTTACCATCGCCCTGTTCTCCTGGTGAAATATCTCTCCAAAATATATTATGTCCGCTTCAACTCCATAGTGTTTGGCTATCTCTTTCAGAGCTAGGGCTGAAGATATAGCATCAGGGTCGGGATTATCATGAGTGAAGATGGCCAATCTATTGCCTTTAGCACTCTCCAGGACTTCTTTGAATTTTTTAATCTTCCTTGACGTCTCTATTCTACCTACAGCACTGATGACTGTATACTTCATCGCCTCTGCCTTGATAACCACGTGGTCTGCTCCAGCTTGCTCCAACTCCTTCCTGGATTTGGGATCTTCGCCTCTGGTGACGAGGAATATATCTTTGTTTATCTTTCTAATGGATTCTACAGCCTTCTTATTGACCTCTATATTGGATGTGAGAACTAAAATGGAGGAAACATTTGATAAGTCAAGTTCGGAATAAATATTTTTATCGGCAGCATCACCCTGGATGGCGTCATACTGCTCATCCCTGAGCATTTCAACCCTCTCTTTGGAAGGGTCAACAGCAAGAACTTTCTTATTTCTCCTGTAGAGCTCTTTTACCACACCATAACCCAGGCTTCCGCAACCAATTACTATGTAGTTATAGTTTTTATCTTCAGTTTCTTCGTTTGCAACCTCGTTTTCTGCCATCTTATTAAATCTGGACAGATGTTATTTAAAAATTTAGCTTCTAATTTCACGCCTCAAAACTGTTTTATTATTTTATTTTGGTGTAAAACATATGAGTTTAAACCACATCCAGATGCATATAAAAGACAAGTACTATGAAACTGATGCAGCCTCCGGCCCTCTTTTTTTGCTGGCGGTACTTTTTGAAGAAGTTGGCGAGCTTGCAGAAGCGGTGAGGAAGGAAGACAAATCCGAAATCCAGCAGGAACTCACCGACGTTCTTTTCATGACATTGAGCATAGCAAATCTCTACGGAATTGAGCTGGAGGATAAGTTTAAAGAGAAGTACATAGAGGGAGATCCCAGCTCCAGGTGGGACTTGCCCCGTTGAACATGATTTGGAAAGCTTACACTAGTAGATACCTTAAACCGGTATTGAGCAGAGTGAAATCTCCCCAGTTTGACGAGCATTCTCTCTAAAGCTACATTCACCCTCTCTGCGAGGCTTAATCAACTTTCTAAAAGTGAGCGGAAAATTTTTTATGGTTTAAAATTATTGGTATTACATGGTAAACCTGATTTTGTTGGGGATAGCTATTATTGTAATACTGTTCATAATCTCTG
>CAZQTT010000043.1:0-21902 GCA_964596255.1 uncultured archaeon | reverse complement strand
TGGGCCTATTTTCTGGAAGAAATAGCCAAAGAGTATGAAAACGCTGAAAAAATCATCCTGGTCATGGACAACTTAAAAACGCATATCCCCGGCTCTCTTTATCTTACGTTCTCACCAGAAAAAGCAAGAACGCTATGGAAAAGATTTGAATTCGTTTACACACCAAAACACGGAAGCTGGCTGAACATGGCCGAAATAGAACTCAACGTACTTACAAGCCAATGTTTAAACAGAAGAATAGACAACATAGAAACCGTCAGAAAAGAAGTAACGGCGTGGAAGCAAACCAGGGACAACAAGAACGCCAAAGTGAATTGGCAGTTCACAACCAAAAACGCCAGAATAAAACTATCCCGACTCTACCCGACACTTGAAAGTTGACAAGACACTACTCTAACTGTAACGATTTCTTTTCCTTCCCATTCTTTAGGTAAATAAACTACACAACTAGTTGCTTCTCCGTACAATTTGGGTTTTTCCCTAACATTTCCCATCCTCTAATAGTTATTGTTTCTTTCTCTTTTTTATTCACCATTATTTTACCCCTATTTTTCAATTATAAAAAATTATTCAAACTATAAAAAGATATTTCAAAGTTATATTTAGTTTCTAACGAGAATTACAGAATATATAATTATAGGAAAAATTAGGATGTAGCGGGTTTTACCGTTGAGAGCGGAGTGAGGTCTTAGGAAGTTGTAGTAAATGAACCGTACCTTAAGCACGGAATAGGTCTTTCTCGTTATCCATGCCTCTTCTAGATCATTTAAAATTTACAGCTCTCCAATCTTCGAGGCCAGTTTAGCCAGCACGTCCTTCCTCTTGGCGGGTATGAACTTGATGGACCCTACTACCAGATGCCCCCCTCCTTCCACACCGGCGTTTATCTCTTGCTGGAGCTCACTGACCAGCTGGGGGATATCCATCTCCACTCCTTCACTCCTGATAATAGAAAAGTCCGGTCCATAACCGATGGTAACCAGGTTCTTGTGCTCATCTTTCAGCCTGTCGTGGACTTCTCCTGTCAACTTTCCGGGTGGAGGAAAAGTGAACCTTCGAGCGTAGTTCTCGATGTCGAGGGCGGCAAGTGCCACCCCGTTTCCCAGCTTCTGGACCTTCACGCCTTCTATAGCGGTCACTACCTGAGACTCGATGTCGGTCCTGGCGTATCCGGAGAGAATATCTATCAGCTTTTTCTGCCTGTCCTTCCTGCCAAAACCCAGGATCTCGTGGATTATCTGGCTTGCTGCTCTAAACCTCAGGTAGAACGCCTCATATTCAAGTGCCAGAGCAGTCTTCTTCAGCTCCTCTATATCTGCTCCAGAAACCTCAATACATTGCTCCACTTCTCCCACACTCCTATCACCCACAACAGATACCGCGGTCATGAACTCAGGGTTGGGAAGCTCATCTATCATTCTGGCTATCTCCACGCACAGGACCCCGGCATTATGATTGCTGTCTCCCCCTACCTTGTAGGGATTGACGTGGTGGATCAGGTAAGAGTCTACACTGTCGTCCGGAAAGTGATGATCAACAGTTATAACTTCAGCCCCAAAGGTGAGAAATTGGTCGATGGCGGGAATGTCTTCCATCCCGGAGCCGTTATCCGTAAGGACCATTAGAGGGATCTTATCTCCAAATTTTTCTGCATCTTCCAGGGATTCGCTCAAGTCCTTTACAACATCCTCCAGCTCGTAGAAGGGAGCTCTGGACACTTTCCTCTTGACCAGGAACTGCATCTCGGAGTAACCCACTCTCTCGATGAAATTTTTGAGGGCTTTCTCCAGAGCTACCCCGCTAACGATTCCGTCGGCATCCCAGTGATGTCTGATGATTACCGGTCGGGTTTCAAAAATGGCTTTCCTCAATTCTCTGGCCACTTCCTCCATTCTGGGCCTCAATTTTTCCAGCACTTCGCTTTCAATAAGGAATTGGGTGGGAGTGGGTCTGCATCTCTCTTCCAGCTCCTGTTGTATCCTGGTAGCTATCTTATGAGCTTCTTCCCCCAATAGCCTGTCCATTTCCAGGATTTCCATCTGCAGGCTGGCCTGCCTCCTCTTCACTATCCCCACAATCCTTACAAAATCACCCACATCGATCTCTGGGTAGGCTCTTTCTCCGTCTTCAAAGGCGGCAGCGTTCACTATGGCGCTTTCGTCCAGAACGGTGAATATTGTAGGACCTCCAGTAACCTTCACGTGGTTGACCTTACCCCTTATCTCCGCCAGCTTGCCCACATAATTCTCCATCTCCGAAATTTCAACTACAGGAGCTTCCTTGGACACTTCAACCACTTGGTAATCGTTCATGGGAGTCAGTTCAAGGTCGACCTCGCCGTTGGGCCTTATTCTGGAGACCTTCACCACCACTTCTTCCCCATCTGACAGGTTGAGTTTACCCGAGTTTCGCTTGGGTATTAAGCCTCTGACCCTTTTATTCAAATTGACGAATACACCCACAGGAGATGTGCTTGCGACGGTTCCCACATACACCTTATTGGGCTCCAGTTCCTCCATCCCACAGCTATTCTTAAGTTGGTAAGCGTGAGGTTTCTTTCTGCACTGGTGACACAAATCTCCTCCTTTAATTTGGGCCCCACATACCTTGCACTTTGCCATCTTACCACTCCCATTGCAGCTCTTGCAGACTTCTGTTCTCAGTAGCACACCATTACCTCTACATACTCCACATAGACCCTGAGAGAACATCTCTATCTGCTCTGATGACAGTTCAGCAGTCACCTTAGGATCAAAGCTCTTGGATTTCCCCCTACCAGAGCAAGTGTTACACTGGTTTTCTACCTGGATGTATCCTCTGCCCTCACATTTATCGCATTTCATATTCACTCAATAAAAGAGGAGAAAATTCGGTAAATGCTACCGTAATAATTTACGATATTCTCCATCCTGGATTGCAAAGTTCTCCAGGAGTAATCTTCAACTTCAAACTCTATACCTTCATACTTGACATCTTTCAGTATCAGTCCGTGAGATGGAGCCGGCTCAATTCTCTCTTTGTGTTTTTCCGGAGTGAGCATTTCCTTGAACCATTTGAGTCCCCTGTGGCCCTTTCCAACTGATTCCAGGGCAGAAACGATGCACCTCACCATATTCCATGTAAAGGCGTTTCCTTCCATTTCGAAAATGAGGAAATCGCCTGCCAGCCGGAGCTCGGCATTGTGAATGATCCTTACACAGTTCTTACCTTCTCCGAACTTTCGGGTGAAGTTGGTAAAATCATGAGTTCCGATCAGCAGCTTGGCCGCCTTCCGCATGGTAGAGATGTCCTGATTCTTGGCAAAAAGGGCATACATGTAGGTTCTGCTGGCAGCATGCCTGGGATTGAAATCATCAGCCACCTTTGTAGAGGCCCACACAATAATCTCAGGAGGTAGATAGGCGTTAACCTGTCTTGGCTGGAGGTAGGAGTCTGAATTGATAGCGACCACCTGCCCAAAAGCATGTACGCCGGCATCAGTTCTTCCAGCACAGCCGTAAGAGGCTTTTCTGGCATCTATTCCCAGATTTCCAAAAGCCTTGAAAAGCTCTCCTTCTACTGTAGACTCATCGGGCTGATACTGGAATCCGGAAAAGCGATCGCCAAGGTAGGCCAGTTTTAAAGCGACCCTCATCTCTATTTCTTTCCAATTACCGAAGAAACGAACTGATTAACACTATGGATCTTGCTCTTGATCACATCTTTAACGTTCTTTTGTCCTTCATAGAAGCCAATAGCCGCTCCCACTATGAACAAGAAATCAACATCATCCAGCTGGTATTTTTCTTTCATGTTCAACAGATCGTTCACCCTATCCTCAGGTAGACCGTCAGCGGTCAACTGCTCTTCTTTATCAACATTCTCCAGAACCCTCTCGTCCACGCTCCACTTGTTCCTTAGCTCTTCAAACACATCCCAAAGTAGAGATTTTTTTGCCTCAATATCCATGAGAACCACCTATTCGGTGCTTATTTGACCCCTATATAAATCTTCACTTTGACTACTTGGGGCTAATGTATTCCCATTTTTCAAGGGCCCTGCTCAATTCAGGGTATCTACCGGCTGCTTCTCTCAGGTCCTCTCCATTCATTGCTGAGTCTATTGATTGCCTTAAAGCCCTGGCTCCCCCATAAGTTCCATCGGGATGACCGTGAACTCCTCCCCCCGCCTGAATAATCACATCGTTGCCGAAAAGGTCAATTACTGCGGGAACGAGACCAGGATGGAGACCACCGGAGGATACAGGAAATACTTTCTTGA
The DNA here is from genome assembly GCA_964596255.1 of uncultured archaeon. GTDB lineage: Archaea > Halobacteriota > Archaeoglobi > Archaeoglobales > Archaeoglobaceae > JdFR-22. The sequence continues at coordinate 17,642 of CAZQTT010000043.1, read as the reverse complement.
AATCACTCCAAGGCCTCCTGCAGATGTCGGCGAGGTGAACCACTTCTTCTGCTGCTCCGTACATCTTGCCTACACCGGTGCCCACGTGGAAGTTGTCCACTCCCACCAGCCGGGAAAGTTTGACCAGCACATTGAGCGATATACCGTGCAGGGGGTCTCTGGTAAATGCAGCATGCATTGCCCGGTGGGCGTGAATTCCCAGGTTGAGGTCCTGGCACACTTCTCTGACGCTCTGAACAGCGGACCAGCCTGCAGTAATAACATCAATCATTATGTACTCGTTGCCGTAATCAGCCACCTTTTTGGCTCTTTCTTCCATTTTACCGGTCTCTGCAGTTATATTTACCAGAAATACTTTTTTCTCCCCCGTCTCCTCTTCTGCCTTATCTCTAACTTTCATCACTTTCTCCAGCCTGTCCTCAAATTTTATGAACGGCTGAGAAGTCAGATTCTCATCATCCTTGACAAAATCAATGCCGCCGGTCCACGCCTGATAGGCCACCTCTGAATAATCATCAGCATCGAAGCCCACTTTGGGTTTGGGAACAGTGGCGGTGAGAGGTCTGGATTCATTGAATATTTTCTGTACACCTTCTATGCCCAAAGTGGGTCCTTTAAAGTGAGAAGAGTACTCCTGAGGGAAGTATATATCCTCCAGACGGAGATTTTTAAGGGCACGCATTCCAAAAATATTTCCGGCCACAGAGCTGAGGAGCTGGGCGACATTCCATTCTTCAAATAGGTCGAGGGGATACGCGACCTTTACGATGTTTCCATCCATTTCATAGACTCTGCCCATCAGTCTCTTGATCCTGTCCGGAAGTTTGGCCAGAGTGGTCCATGTCCCCACAGAGCTTTCAGAAGCTACTCTTCCAGCAGCCTCATCCATGGAAATTCCGTCAGGGTCGACTTTAAAAACGCAGATAAGCTCGTCCTGAGGTTTATGATCCAGGTCTATAAACTCGGTATACCATTCAAAACTCATAAGAAATGATGTCAATACACAGGATATTAAGTTTCTGCCGCAATATCCTGTGCTGAAAAGGTTTATGCTGAACTAAGCTGCAGCAACTTCTTCAGCAGCTTCGGCCCCCTCAACCACAGCGGGTTCTTTGAGGACCTCAATCTTCTTTATCTCCACTCTTCTGAGGGGATAAAACTTTTTAGCGTTCTTATATGTCTCCGAAGGTATCTTACCCAGAATACATTCCTGAAGGAACTGCACAAAGTTCTGCCTGGTCCCGTGCTCCAGAATTATCTCTCTCATGACAGCTCTAATAGCCTTCTTCTGAGTGCTCCTGCATCTCCTGATGGTGAATGTGACCGGTTTGACCCTCAAATGGTAGCCGTCAGTGGTCTTGACGTCTATGACATCCTCTATCTTGCTGGTCCTTCTCCTGGTAAGACTGTTCATGTAGTCCCGGGTGAGCTCGAACCTGTGGAATTTGGTGTAGGCGTTCCCTCCAGCAACCTTATTCACCCTGAAGATCAACTTCTTGTAGGGATTCTGGTTGGAGTAATCGTTGGTCAGCTCTGCCAGTGTGGTCTCCACACCTCTGTTATACAGTTTCTTCTCATCATCTGCAGGTGTCATTCCCACTTCTGCCATTCCGAAGTATTCGGGAGCGAGTAGATTATACCATTTCTTGAGTGTCCATTTATCCTTTACTCTTGCTGCTCTTTTTCTAGCCAAATATATCCCTCCACTTTAATTAGCTCAACTATTCATTGATGAGGCTTTTAACATTAGGGAAGATTAGTATACCAGCACAAGTGGTCAATTAATAAACTTTTTGTCACCCAGTATGATTGTTCATTATTTATTATATACAGGTTTACGCGCTCACCACGCTTACTACACTTACAGATGAACCTAAAGCCTGCCTTCAACCGTCTGAATACCGGTATTTCCAATCACATATGGAATAGGTGTATCCCGATGGGATGTAAAGGCCAGATTGTGAACCAGTATATATCTTCTCTTTACATTACCTTCAAAACTGGTTATAAGCTCAATAAAACCGGAAGTTAAATGGCGGAGAATCTTCATCAGCTTGTCGTCCACTGACGAATCGGTTATCAGTAATGTGTTATAATCGGAGTTTCTGGACTCCACGATAAATGCTTCTGTAAATCTAATCAAACCCTTATACTCAGTGGCGAAATTGAGGGCGATGGAGGCCCATGAATCTACCACAAGCCTGCCTCCCTGTCCCAGCTTTTGCTTGGCATCGGCAATAGCCTTGGATATGGAGTTTAAATCCCTGGGGTCTCTAATGACCATCTGCTCGCTACTTTTGGACCCCAGTCTCTTTCCACTCACTCCATCTACTATTACCAGCTTTCCCCTTTCTTCATAGTATTCCGGATCGACCCCCATTAAATGCATCTTGGCTCTGAGATCTCTGGGCAACATGTCCATTTCTACAAAAATGCAGTTCTCGTCATTCTCCAGTCCTTGTTTAACGAACTGTATAGCAAAAGTAGTTTTACCACTTCCGGGCTCTCCGTGAAGAACTACATCCAATCCTCTGGGTATACCTCCAGCGATAAAATCATCTAATTTGGATACCCCTATACCTATTCTATTAATCTCCAATTAAGCCACCCCAAACTTTGCTTTTAAGCTCGCGAGCTGTATGGTCAAAGGAATCCTTTTGCCAATAACCCTTGTATCACCATAACAAATGTCTTCCAAGGCAGTTGCGGTATCTCTTGCATTGTGGAGTAAAGTGGTTCCATGGCCAATCGCATCACTACAGTGCGCATCACTGCCGGCGATCGATGATTTCTGGTATTTTGTGGCAAAGTAGTTTGCCAATCTGTTGCAAAAGCCTATATAAAATTTTGCATTAAAAACCTCTACTGCATCCACCATATCAATTACCTTGCTCAAACGAAGTACCCCGTGCCTGTGTACTTGAAAAGGATGGGCTACAGCTGTAACTCCACCTGCTTTTTTTACAAGATTAGCTGTTTCCCTCATGGAAATTCCCGAATCAAAATCTTCACATACACCATATGCCAGCAGGTGGCCTTCTTGAGTTGATATTTCCACACCAGGCAGAACAATTAAAGGTAGATGCTCAGAATCTACAACTTCTATCGCTTCCAAGGACCCATTGACCGTATTATGATCCGTTATGGAAATAATATCCAGTTTTTTGTTGATGGCCGAATTTAGCAACTCTCTTACCGGGTCTCTGCCATCGTGACTGTGGCTTGAATGGGCATGCAGTTCGGCTATCATTCACACTCAGCTAAAAATCAATTGTTATTCGAACTCTATGGTGGAAGGGGGCTTGGGCGTTATATCGTAAACCACTCTGGTAACTTCAGGGATCTCAGAAGTTATGCGTAGAGACATTTTCCTCAGCAATTCATAAGCTATCTCCAGCGGGTTGGCAGTCATTCCATCTCTCGAACCTACAGCCCGGAGAGCTATAATGTAGCCATAAACCCTTATGTCTCCCTTCACTCCTGTAGCTCTTCCCACCAAAGCGGCGAAACACTGCCACTTGTCGTAATCTTCGAGCTCCTCTTCAACTATCCGGGTAGCCCTCTTGACCGCCTTCACTTTTTCCGGAGTTACCTCTCCCACAACCCTTACAGCCAGTCCAGGACCGGGAAAGGGCATTCTTTCTGCTATCCCCTCAGGAAGGTTGATGTGCTTGGCAACTTCCCTCACTTCATCCTTGTAGAGCTCTCTCAAGGGCTCAACGATGTCCTTGAACTTATACTCCAGGGGCATACCCCCCACATTGTGGTGGCTCTTGATACCCCCCATACTCTCAATGACGTCCGGGTATATGGTTCCCTGAATGAGGTACTCAGCCTGATGCTCTTCGGCCACCTCTTCAAAAATATCCACGAAAAGACCGCCAACGATCTTTCTTTTTTCTTCGGGGTCAGTTACACCCTCCAGAGCTTCAAAGAATTTATCCTTAGCGTCAATAAAAAGCAGGTTCATGTCCTTGAACGTCTCTCTAACCTGCTCCGTCTCCCCTTCTCTCATCAACCCGGTGTCCACATAAACCGGGATTAAATTATCACCAATAGCATCATAAGATATTTTGGTGCATACAGAACTGTCCACACCTCCTGAAAGGGCGATCACAGCCTTGCCACCATCAACTTTATCTTTTACTTCCTTGACGGCATTCTCCACAAATTTGTCAATGTCATGCATCTCTCAGCACTAATCCATCAGTTTTTTAAGTCTTTTGGGTCGAGCTTCAGAAACCTTGCCCTTGAACCTCAGAAAGTTCAATCACCAGAATGAGGTATTTTCACTTTGCTCAATACCGCTTTAACTTATCTACTATTTTAATTTGTACAAATGCAGATGACGCATGGCTCCAGAATGCATTCTGGTCAAAACATGAGGTGTATCGCTTCGCTCAACATTCGGTTAGCGAAACTAACAAAGTTGTCAACGAAGTTGACTAACATTAACACTCCCTGACATGTCTTCTAAGGTAAAATCGGTAACACTCACCCGCCATAACTGAAAGGCACCTTAGTTTCCATATTCAGCGAGCATACTGTTGGATTTCTTCAAATGCTTTAACGTAAACTAGTGTAACATTAGATTTCAGGTTCATTAGGCTTTTCAGATCAATACCTTAAACTACAGTAAAAATATTTTAATTCAAACCAGAAAAAGGATAGGTGATGGAGGAGCTTCTTCAGGAAACCCGAAAAGCCCTAAAGAACTCGGTAAATAACAATCACCGGTTTATTGTCATGTTGGGAACGTCTAAACTGGATGAGAAGCTATTTGCTACCTTGAACAGCTTGATCGGTCACATCAAACCTGTTAATACTCTAATAGCCGGAAGGTCCCATTTTCTGGAATCAGCTCAAGACCACCTCCAGGGAGAGTTCATTCACTACAGGGATTGCTCCCGGGTTCTGGGTGAGACTTACTCTTCTCTTATCCTCGACTTTACCCAGGGCTTTAACCCCAACGATCTGGGGATTTTGATTGAGACGGTCAGTGGGGGAGGAGCGGTAATCCTGGTATCTCCCCGGGTAGAGGATTGGTATGATTTCGTGGGAAAGTGGGATGAGGATCTGGCAGAGCTCTCCAACTTCACCCCCAGGTTCAACCGACGGTTCATCTCCAGGACACTGGAATCTGATGGAGTAATAGTCTATGACGTTGATGAAGGCGAATTGAAGAAGAGCTATACTCCAGGAGAACCACAAAGAGTTAGGCAAGAGGTGCAATTACCTGAAGAAGAGAAAGAGATAAAGAAGAAGCTCTACAAGCTGTGTGCTACGCAGGACCAGGTGAGGGTTCTGGAGCTCTTTGAGAATTTCTTTGATAGAGAGAAAGAGAATAAGTCGGTAGTCATCACTGCCAATAGAGGCAGGGGTAAAACAGCCATTCTGGGTATTGTGACCCCCTACATCATATCCCGAATGAACAGGGTCCTCAAGAGACCTATCAGAGTTATGGTGATCGCTCCTGGACCTGAGTCGGTTCAAACCTATTTTGACTTCTTGAAGAAATCCCTGTTGAGGCAGGGAATGGGGGAGTTCAAGACCAAGGGGAAGAAAATGATTACAGTCCTGACCAGCAAGTTCGCCAGAATAGAGTACGCCATCCCCCGTAGAGCGCTGATAGATAAGGAGTACGCCGACATAATAATTGTGGACGAGGCTGCGGGCATAGATCCTCTCGTTCTGGAGAAAATAACTTCTGGTAAAAGATATACTGTTTTTTCTTCCACCATTCACGGTTACGAAGGTGCGGGCAGAGGCATATACAGATTTCTTAGCAAGCTAAAAAGAGAGGATACGGAGCTCCAGAAGATCCATCTGGAAGAGCCTGTCCGTTACGGAGAGAATGACCCTGTGGAGAGGTGGCTTTACGATGTCCTCCTTCTGGATGCCAGACCGGCAGAACTGGCCGAAGAAGATGTGGAGAAGATAAGGCAGGGAGAGATAGAATTTGAGGAGATCGGCAAGGACGAGTTAATGGAAGACGACCGGCTGCTGAGAGAATTCTTTGGTATCTATGTGCTGGCACACTACCGGAATAAACCTTCCGACATGGTCGTTCTGGCCAATTTGCACAACCACATCCCTTTCCGGGTCTCGGTGAACGGGAAGACCATATGCGCCTTGCACGTGGCCGTCGAGGGGGGTATTGAGGAGGAGACTGTTGACAGTATGGCAGAGGGTTTCAAGCCCAGAGGGCAGATCATCCCCGATGTGGTACTGAAGCACCACTGGATGTACGAATTCCCTCAATTGACTGGTGTTAGGATCGTGAGGATAGCCACTCACCCCGCTGTAAACAACATGGGTGTGGGCAGCTTTAGCCTCCACAAGGTAATGGAGTGGGCACAGCAAGAGATGAACTGGGTAGGCACCGGATTCGGCATCTCGTTGGGACTGATAAAGTTTTGGAGCAAGAACGATTTCCTCCCCATTCACATAACCCCTCACCGCAAGGAGACTTCGGGAGAGCACAGTGTGGTGATGTTGAAAGCCCTGACCGAGAATTTGGATCAGAAGGTAAGAGAAATCAACTCCGATTTTACCAGAAGGCTGATAGAGTATCTGGGTGATGAGCTGAAAGATATTGATACCGGGATCGGTTCGGCTCTACTGGAGCCCCTCACCATGGATGCGCCTGTCCCCTACCCCATAATTACTGAGGGAGATAAGAAAAGGGTGGAGAAGTATCTGGAGGGAGCGAGTCTCTTCGAGTACGTTTCGGACATTATCAGGCCACTGGTGAGATACCATTACTCCAGAGCACAAAGAGCGATGCTGACCGAAGAGGAGACTGAGGTAGCCGTGGCGAAGTGCCTTCAACACAGGACGTGGAAAGAAGTGGGCAACAGATACGAAGTCCTTCAAAGTGCGGTGAGAAAGATCCGGAATGAATTTATTTAGATAGAAAGATATGAGGTGGATTACACGGGTGATACAGATAGTAAAGGAAGTATGGAGATAAATTTCGATAGACAGTATGTGGAGCCCATACTAAAGGGAGAGAAGAAGACCACCATAAGGAAGGGCATAAAGCTCAAATTGCTGAAGAAAGGGAAGGAGACGGGGAATATTGCCGATCTGACCGCTGATGGAGAGACTTTCGCTCAGGCCAAGATAACCAAAGTGATAGTCAAGAGGGCTGACGAGCTCACCGACGATGACGCATTGCTGGACGGTTTCCATAACCTGGAAGAACTAACGAATGCTCTCACCGAGATCTACGGCGAGATGAAGGAGAACGAGCTGATCACCATCATCCACTTCGATGTCCTGGATAGAGATTGAACTATATTTAGGGTTTATTGCAGCTATTGGTCAGCTTTCCTTCTTCTTTCTGCTCAGCAGGGAGAGGTAAGCCAGGAAGGCATTGAGCTGTATTCTTTCGTGAGCCCCTTCAGTCAGCCTGTAATCTATTTCTCCCAATTTATCGACCAGTCTGGCTTTGGTCTTCTCGTCCAGTCCGGAGGATAGTATCTGCCTGAAAAGCTGGTAGATAACGTCTTCCCCCGACATTCCGTAGTCTATCATGAGGGAATCCAGCTTTCGTCTGGCCTCCACGAACTCGCCCTCTAAAGTGGTCTTTAACAGCTCCTGCAGCTCCTCCGGGTGTGCTGTGGCGGTTATCTGGTAGATGGCTTCGGCATTCACCTGCCCCAGTGCAGATGCGCCCTGGAGGGCGTTAATGGCTTTCCTGAAATCTCCGCCGGAAGTGTAGAGTATAGCATCCACTCCGTCATCAGTTATGTCAACCTCTTCCTTTTTGGCTATGTCCGTGATCCTCTCCTTCATGGCATCGTTGGATACCGGACCAAACTTGAATACAGCACACCTGCTTTGAATGGGCTCAATTATTCTGGATACGTAGTTGCAGCTGAGGATGAACCGGCAGATCCTGGAATACATCTCCATGGTCCTGCGCAGAGCTGCCTGTGCGTCAGGAGTTAAAGCATCCGCCTCGTCCAGAAATATGACCTTGAAAGGAGCGTTTATGGGGGATGTGCGGGCGAAATCCTTTATCTTATGTCTAACTACGTCAATACCTCTTTCGTCGCTGGCGTTCATCTCAATGAAGTTGTCCCGCCAGTCCTCACCGAAGAGGTCCTTAACCAGGGCAATTGCAGATGCGGTCTTTCCCGTTCCAGGAGGACCAGCAAATAAGAGATGAGGGATATTGTAATCCTGAACATAATTCTGCAGCCTTTGGATAGCTATTTCCTGCCCCACTACCTCAGAGAGGGTTCTTGGCCTGTATTTTTCCACCCAGATTTCTTCCTGTGAGACCATGGTAGATGGAGTAGAGGACAGTATAAAAAAATTGGCTAATGATTTAGACTCAATAACCATTTTTATATTGTTACAGCCTTAAATTAGGCTATGACTTTATTCAATTAATTATCAATAAAATGGTAGTTTTTTAAAAAATTACAGGACCAAACAACTGCAGGACCAAACAAAAATACTCAAAATTAAAAGGAATTCTTAGTCTTTTACGTATCTTTGAATTGAAATTATTAGACCTACTGGCTGACATAGCAACACTTAATGAAAAATATTCCTTATTCATATTCCTTATTCATATTCCTTATTCATGTTCCTTATTCACGTTTCAACTGGTTATTTATGTTTCAAAAACCATAACTATAACTAATTATGAATCATCGAGACTCAATATTAGTGGTTCTAATCTTGGTATTTTCCTTGTCCTCAGTAGCGTCCAATGACTGCGACCACTACTTTTGTGATAACGGCACCCTGAGCGGAAATTTGCCCTAAAACCGGGTTTGGATGTCAATACGAATGCAGAACTGGAGACCCCCTTGCCAAGTTTGAGTGGAACTCATCAACTGAGGTATAAGATTGTGTTTCCGATTGTGGAGGTTTATGTGCAAATATAACAGTTTCAGGCAACGCCACAAACGTAACATGGAGTTCTGACTTAACAATAAATGTAGAAGAGATATATGCAAAAAACGGCAGAGCGGATCAGAAGGAAGTGTGTGGGTATTTAACCCCAGTTATCTCCTCTTTTAAAAACACTGATGTGTTTTGTAATTTTGATAAAGACATTTCGCATATCACATTTTGTGGGAATTTTACTGGAGATTATTGCGATTGCGTGGATTGGTGCAATAGCTTCGATGATTGGTACGATACTACCAATATAACTTGGGAAATTAACCAGAGCGAATGCAAGGAGATAGAAAAGAAGGAACAGGAACAGAGGAATTATACTTACGTTGAAGGCGAGATTGGATGTGAATATCTTGTTGAGGGAACACGATGGGTGGATACTCGTAACACTTGTTTAATACCTCATTGTGGAGCACAAGTCCCACTGCTAACACCACTCAGTCTAATAGCGCTTGCGGGAGCCCTCTCGATAACCGCCGTAGTGATGATAAGAAAGAACTAAACCTCCAATTTTCTTCTTTACTCTACTTTACTTTACTCTACTTTACTTTACTCAAAAGTCAAGAAAGGGATTTTTCTATATGAGAAGAAAAACCACACGGCCAGGGGCATTACTAACCCTATAACACCTACTGCATCCAGAATAAATAAAGCAAGTTCATTATTGAAGTATGCGGGGAAGTGAACTGCGAGGTCGATAACATGCACTGCCAGCATCACAGCAAGACCAGCAATAAGCATCTTCAACCTCTCTCTTAGAGCCAGTGGAGTAGCCACGGTCAGGGAAAGGAATGAAATTAGGTTAAAATTATAGAGATGAGTGTTGGTTAGATTTAAGGCGGAAACTTGTTGGCTTGAATACCCCATCAAAGAGATAAAAGGTTTGGACAGGGTTAGAACAACATCCTGATAATAAGCCCCTACATAGATCCATATAGGAAGGAACACTGCGGCGGCAGCAAAGAATTTGATTACAAACAAGATAACCTGCTTATCCGTTTCTTTCAGGTCTAAAACCATCTTATCCACCTACATCGTTACCTTCTTTATCTACATCTTTAATCATTCTCAGCCACAATAGAAAGACAGCTACAACAAACATAATAAAGGTTCCCTGCCAGAAGTAAACGTGAAAGAACTCAAAAAGAGATGGGCTGTTCACTCCTACTATACCCAGAACGATTAAACGTATAATATCAATCACATAAAGTAAAGGTACACCTGCAACAACCCCCAGGCCCTTGTTTCTTAAAGTAGTGGGGTATGCGGACACGCAAGAAACGTATACTATGGAAGAGAAAATGGCTGTACATTCGTCTATTATTTCCATAGAGAAACCATTTAGAGATACCACGGCCCTGTTTACAGTCACTTCAAACCCCATAACAGACATAATGGTGCCCGTGATTAAAGCAGTTGAGTTTCTAAGCCCTGAGATTAGAATAGTGTCTTTAAGGAGGTAATAAAGGGAGAACAGTAAAATTGAGATAGCTATAAAGGTGAGAATAAATTTTGAGATGTCTCTTCTGGCCTTTTTTTCTTCTAGCTGTTTTTGCATTTCCTTCTTTTTTCTTTTGGTCATTTAATATACAACATAATAAAACAATATAGCTTTTTTTAATTGTTTAACTTAAGTGATTGGTCGGCAATAATATTTCAAAATTATGGTGTTGCTGTATTGTTGTATTGCTGTATACTCTCAAGAGAAGCTTTGATCCATGAAATGAAACTATAAGAACGCTAAATAAGCTTTCTTTCCAGATAATAAGAGAAAAAAGTAATTTGATTATTAATCGCTCAGCTCGTCAACAGGTATGGCAGGCATGGTAGTGGTTTCGATGGTCCCTCTGGAAGTTAACTCCAGCATGGCGTTCATCACCTGCTTGTTGCTTTCCGCCTCCACAACGGACACGAAGTCATAGTTCCCCAGCAGGGCATACTGGTCAAGGACTTTAACTCCATAAGCGTTGAGCTCTTCGTTGACTTCCTTTATCCTGTTGGGTCTTTTCTTGACAGTATTCGCCCCATCCTCCGTAAGTCTGGACAATATTACAAACTTCATTTTTATCCCCAGTTGAATCTGTTACCATTAAATTATAAAAGTTTTAGTTTTTGTGGTGTTAAGAGAATTAAAACTCAACAAGTTTCTCAAGGATTTGATAAAACATTATGCAGGTTCGTATAGCTTAAAGTCCATAAAATAATAGCGTCAACCTGCCAAATCAACCTGCCAAACTTTCTCTTGTAATGTCCTCTAAAAACAGTTAGTCAGTCAGTAGACAAACAAAACTTGCATAAGAGTAAGAGTAGTATCAACTGATTTCTTATTTAAGGGGTTATGTAATCAAAAGAGGCTCTCCTCGGAATCCTGAGTACCTTATTCCCTGATTATTTGATTGGGGGGCAGGAACGAATTCAAAAGGGTATGGGAGGACCACCGTGTGGGGGGTTTACAGGGGTGAATTCGAACAGCCATATCCCCGCCATTAGGGATAGCAGCACGGCAAGAATAACGAACACTATAGAGGCGAGTATTGATGCTATAAAAGCCTCCAGAAGCCTGACATTGAGCAGTAACTTCAAACCATACAGGTAGGCCAGATAACCAATTATGGGGAATAGTATAGCCACTAAAGGCAATTGGGTAAAAATAACCACAACCACATAGGCAATAAACCCTGCGAGGAGATTGGCAACTCCTGATTCAAAAATCCCCCTTTTTTTACCGATCAGCCTCAATCCCGCCCACAGGAAGAAGCCAGAGAATAGAATTAAGATGAGTAGGGTAATGATGAAAACCAGCAGGTTTAACATGTTTGTTGGTTCTAACCTTAAAAAATATAAATCTTCTTACCATAACTGCACAACTGCAAATTAATTAAATGCATATAAAATGAAAACGTAATCAATTATGTTGGTTTTAAAGGGGGAATCAGATGCAAATTGCTGTTGTTTCCAATCTACACGGGAATTTACCGGCTCTGGAGTATCATATCTGAAGCTCAAAATCTTAAGGAGCACGGAAGAGAAATTGAACGGATTTACATTATCGGGGTTCTGGGGTTTATGCCCTATCCCAGAGGAGTTTATGAGAGGATTGAGAATTCTGAGGGTTTTTTGGTTCCCATAAAAGGGAAATACGACCAGTTGATCTCCACATACCACAAGCTAGATGAGGGTAGTTTAGAAGAATTAAAAGATGTGTTTCCTCGATTTGTGATTGATATGGTGGAATGGAACAGAGACATAATTGGCAGAGAAGGTCGAAACTAATTCCACTACATGCATTCATACTTAACGGAGAAATTTGGAAATAATGAGTTTTTCTTTGTATACGGTGATCTATTTAAACAGGTTGAAGAATCCCAATATTATCAGGAAGAGCTAAATCCCAGAAAGTCCGTTTCCTACTACGAAAAGTTTCTGGAACCTTTAAGAACGTATGAAGCTGTAGTGGTGGGGGGAAGGACACACTATGTGGTAGAAACAAGATTTGGGAAAGTGATATGTCCTGGAAGTTGCGGTATGAAACCCACCAGGGATTCCGGGCCAATTTCGCAGTTATAGATACAGTAAACACCGACGTGGGCTTTTTCGAATTTGACTTTGAGAAGACGAACACATATCGAAAGATAAAGGAGATAAAGTTACCTGGAGAAACTACCGACTTGTTATATTACGGCTACCATGGTTATAAGGGCTACTTCTAAAGAACTCAATTCAGCCAATCCTTAGTATTCAGCTTCACTTTCTGCTCTGAGATCACTCCATGGATAACAATGTCCTCCATTGGTGATGTTCAGCTCACAAGCCCAGCACTCATGGTCCATTTCTTTTAAAATTCCGTTTTTTTCGCAGATGGTTAGTCCCATATTAACCCCTCAACTTTCACTATTAGTTGATCATTTAAAATTATTTCTTTCCAGTTCTCCTCATAATAATTTTGGATTCATCCTCTGAGATTAATTTAGATTAGATAGAGAATCTATTTTAATTCAAAAGTACCTTACCCCTATCAATGAAAATCTGGGTGGGACTGGACGACACGGATTCCCCAGAGGGCATGTGTACCACTTATCTGGCTTTATTGATCATTGAAGAGCTCGAAAAAGAGGGTTTCGAGGTGGAAGGTTTTCCCCGGCTTATTAGACTCAATCCCACGATTCCATTTAAGACCAGAGGTAATGGAGCTGTTTCATTTCTGTTAGAGGGGGAGGTCGATACTGCAATGGAGATTGCAGACCGCATGATCCACCAAAATTCACAAATCCACCACGAGAAAACCAATCCAGGGGTGGTATTCGTCAATCCAGAAGATGATAAATTAACTTCTGCTCTGTTCAAATTTTCCAATCAGGTTTTGAGGAGTATAGCCACTATAGACGAGGCCGATTCCATAATTAAAAAGTATGGTATAAAGCACCTGAGGTACAAAACGGGAAGAGGTCTGGTCGGAGCCTTGGCTGCCGTAGGAGCACACCTGAGTGATTTCACTCTGGAAAAACTTGCCTACAGAACCCCTCAACGTTTATATTCCCTTAGAGAATTTAAAGAAGAGTCCTTTTATCAGGCAGACTTACTGACCTTCCCTCATACCTGGGATACTGTGGACCATCATAACAGAGTGGTGGTCTCCGTTCCCAACTCTCCTGACCCGGTCTTATTTGGGATAAGAGGAGATAACCTATCCCACATGCAGCAGGCATTTGTAACAGTAAAAACCGAACCCATAGACAAAGTAATGACCTTTGTAACCAATCAGGGAACAGATATGCATTTGATCAGAGAAGAGGGTCTCCAGGAGTTAAAAAATTACCATTCCTACAGGTTGAGAGGTGAAGTGGCCAAAAAACCCTATATAGAGGAGGGAGGACACACATTCTTTTTTATGGAGACCAGGTTCGGAGTGGTCAAGTGTGCGGCCTTCGAGCCCACCAAACAGTTCAGAGAAGTAATTGGCAAGCTTATAGTGGGTGACCAATTAAGGGTTTACGGTTCCATGAAAAGGGACACCATAAATCTGGAGAAAATAAGTTTAAAGCCAGCAGAAGTGACTGTGGAAGAGAATCCCACCTGTCCCTTATGCGGAAAGAAGATGGAGTCTGCAGGTAAGGGTCAGGGCTTTAGATGCAAAAAGTGCAAAACAAAAGCCCCCCATAAAGTTACCACCCAATTAAAGCGAGAAGTAGAAGAGGGTTTTTATGAGGTCCCCCCAGTGGCAAGAAGACACATATCCAAACCACTGGTAAGAATGAATGTGGAGAATAAGCACATTTCCAGATAAACATGAACTTCCAGATACATGAGAAAGACGGGATGGCCAGAACAGGTGTTGTAGAGACCAGGAGTGGCAGCTTTAATGTACCCGCCTTCATTCCCGTGGCAACCTCCGGAGCAGTAAGAGCTCTGGACGGCAGGGACCTGGAGAGCATGGGTGTGGAGGTAGTGTTCGCCAACACCTACCATCTGTATCTGAGGCCTGGCGATGATCTCGTAAAGAGGTTGGGTGGGCTGCACAAGTTCATGAATTTTGACAAACCTATAATAACTGACTCGGGTGGTTTTCAGGTGTTCTCTCTGGGCTACGGAATGGAGCACGGAGTGGGTAAGATCGCCGATAACATATTCTTGGAGGGCATGAACGTAGAGGAGATGGCCAAGGCCAGCAAAAAGGGGAAAAAGTGGGCCAGAGTGGAAGAAGATGGAGTTACCTTCAAAAACCCTCTAACCGGGGAAGTTGTGGAGCTGACACCTCAGAAATCCATGGAGATACAGTCTAATCTGGATTCGGACATAATATTTGCCTTTGACGAGTGCACATCCCCCCTATCGGACAAGAATTACACTGCAGAGGCACTGGAGAGGACCCACAGATGGGAGGAAGAATGTCTGGAGTCCTACAACAGAGAACAGGAATTGTTCGGTATTGTCCAGGGAGGAGAATATAAGGATTTGAGGGAGAAATCCGCTCAATTTGTGGCCCAGAAAGACTTCGCCGGTATTGGAGTGGGGGGGTCGCTGGGAAAGAGCAAGGTGGATATGCACAGTATTCTGGAGTGGGTCATCCCCTATCTTCCGGAAGAGAAGCCCAGACATCTGCTGGGAATCGGTGCCGTGGAGGACATATTCAATTCCGTGGAGAGGGGCATCGATATGTTCGACTGTGTGGCTCCCACCCGATGGGCTAGAAGGGGGCACCTATACGTTTCTCCTGAAGAGGGAGGTACTGCCGAGAATAAATTCAGGATCAACATAAGGAATGCCCAGTTCAGAGAAGATGAGAGGCCCATTTACAGGACCTGCAACTGTTTTGTGTGCCAGAATTATTCCCGAGCGTATCTGAGGCACCTGTTCAGTGCAGAGGAGCTGACCTACTTTAGATTGAGTTCTTACCACAACGTAAATTTCCTTCTCCGGCTCATGGAGGGGATTAGGGATTCTATAAACAAAGGTTACTTCCAGGAACTCAAAAAAGAGTGGCTGGGCTATTAGGCTAATCAAGCTCTTTCCTTTATTCTGGTGCTGAGGTAGATGAAGGGAGTATCCATAGCGGAGACGATCAATTTCATCACGTAGGAGGTAATGAATATCTGCACCACTACCTCCCAGGAAAAGACCATGGTCCATATGACCCCGAATCCAACGAATGCGATCCAGGTGAACACAAGGTTATCCAGAACCTGAGAGACTATGGTCGACAGATTGTTCCTCAACCAGAGGTGTCTTCCTGCGGTCCTCCGCTTCCAGAAGTCGAATGCCCATATATCATGCATTTGGGCCACAACGTAGGCCGCAATGCTGGCTACCGTAATTCTGGGAAGTACGCTGAATATCTGCTCCAGTGCAGGGCTGAGTGTATCGCTGGAGTGAGGAATAAACATCAGGCTGATCTGCATTATCGCTGTGGTAGAGATCAGGACGAATAGACCTATAAGCACTCCTTTTCTCGCGTACTCTTTGCCGTGGTTCTCCACCAGTATATCCGTTGCCAGAAAAGTGGTTCCATAGATTATATTCCCCATGGCCGTGACCAGTCCAAAAAAGCTGATGGTCTTCATGACCTGAATGTTGGCCAGAATTATGGCCATAGCTATCCATGCATATAATCCGTATCTGCCGAAGAACCTGTAAGATAGAGTTATTCCTATGAAGTTCACCAAGACCAGTAAAAACCACAACAGCTCGTTTATCACTCAATCACTAAAATAAGAAAGTTATTTAAGATTTATGATAAGTGCAGATAAAAGAAATTTATAGTTTCAACTAAAACATAGATAGGAATCGAAGATAATATTAATCTTCTAATTTTTATTGGGCGGGTAAAATTTAAGTATGATTACTACTACAATAATAGTTACCATTAGGTGATAACATGTCTGAAAATGTAAATCCCAAATGCGTATCGATCACAATGCCCAACACACAGGCCGTTGCTTCTATCAATTCTTTTGAGAAAAGAGTAAGGATCATTTCCTGCAGTAACAGTGACTCCTGCCAGCAAAGAGGCTTACTGAGAAGAGGATGTCCTCACACATGTGAGGTCGTGGTGTCAGCTAAAAGATTCTCCCAGGAAAGAAGGGTGAGAGCGGAGATTAAGGAGATAAGTCCAGAGAAAATAGACCAGATATCAATCAGCAATCAATCCGGTATTAATACCGACCCGTCACAGCCCTTCAGAATTCTGCCGTGACCCTCATAATAAAGAGAAATTGTTAGGGCGGCTATAACCGCATCGATTTCGTGGTGGTTTAGGTTTTCTTTAATTTTGGTATATCTGTTTAAATCGGTGGCGATTGCGGCTCTGCCGCCCTTTTTTTGTTTCTTTGCTTGTGGAGCTATATTGAGGATGTATCGTGTGGCATAGGGATAAACCTCAAAGACTTTGACCCCGCTGGCCTCCAAAGTTGTGGAGATTTCCAAGCCCTTTTCACCCACTTTCTTGAAGAAATCAGCTCCCGAAGGGAAAAGCCTGATCCCCATTTTGATAAGACTTTTCTCACACTCTCTCAGACTACCTTTATAGGGAAGGGATAGAGGAGCATCGATACCCACCGCATAGCAAGAAGTTAAATCGCTCACGCTATCTTCCACTCTGAAAATGGAGACAACGTTCCTGTTCTCCATTACGGCAGCATGGCTCTCCTTTAGACCCACATCAATTCCACAAAAACTCTTATTTACGTGCTCATTCATATTGCTATCTACCAGATCTTTACCACTTTTTCGTGCATGGTGAAATAGGCTATACGGAATGTTTTTCACTCGATTTGGCTCTGCCCACCTTTCAATTATGCGCAAATCCTCAATAGTTCATAGTTATGGATTTTTGGGAGCAAGGTTGAAATAGGAGAATGTACCAGGGTGGAAAAACAGGTTCAGCGCGACGGCGACGGCGGGAATATAATTATGATTGCCTATACTACCACCCTGGCAATATATTATTTGCTTATAAATCATTATAAACCTTTCCTTTATTATTATGATGATTAGCCCAATGCCGTGAGGTCGAAAACCGTTTATGGTGGTCTATGGAGTTCAACATTAAAAAGGTGGTTTTATTTCGATTTTATTATTGTATTCAAAGAAATCGATTGATGAGTTCAAGGTCACAGGCGTTAACAAACCCTGAAATTAATTACCATAAATGTCATAGAATAGAAAGATAACAATTATCAGTAGTTCGTAAAGTATTTTATGTTTTTGGCTTAGAAAAGTCCTTT
>CAZQTT010000042.1:0-22216 GCA_964596255.1 uncultured archaeon | reverse complement strand
CATAGCCGCCTATAGTTATCCACGTAAAGCTGGCCTCGTATGTTTTTCCTCCCAGGACGTCGAGGAAAGTTCCCAGGGATATCAGAAAGCTGATGAGCATGAAGAATATGGCCACCTGGCCAAGACCCATTCGGTACCTATACCCTGCGATCAGACATATTAGAAATCCGAAAATCGGCATTATGGGGATCAACCATGAGTACTCGATCATTCCTACCACCTCAACCTGTTAAATACATCAATATTGACCGTTCCGAAGTTCCTGAACAACCTCAAAACAATGGCCAGTCCGATGGCAGCTTCTGCTGCAGCGATCACGATCACGAAAATGGCGAATATCTGACCTATGTAACCATCCATGTGATATCTGGAAAAGGCAATGAAGTTGATATTGGCAGAGTTGAGCATAAGCTCAATACCCATAAGCATAACGATAGGATTCCTTTTTAGAGTAACTCCAAAGATCCCTATGGCAAAAATAACTGCTGAAAGTGCAACGAACATATAAACCGGTATCACAGATCTTCCCTCCTTACGATATGAATTGCACCGAAAATCACTGCCAGAACTAATAGTGACACAAGCTCAAAAGGGATTCCAAATTCGAGGAACAGTGATTTTCCAATATCTTTGATGGTAGGTAGCCATTTTTGATACATGGGGTAATCGGCCTGCACGATCAGAACAACAGCGCTGGCCAGGAAAATTAGAGCCAGCAGTAGCCTGCCGATTGTTCTCCTGTTCTCTTCATAGCTCATCTATACCACCTCTTCTGGTCACCATTATGGCGAACACGATCAGGACGCTCACAGCTCCGGCATAGACCATGACGTGGACAAATGCAAGGAAGTAGGACTCTAAAAGGGCGTAAATACCTCCTATCAACACCATTGTCAGGGCAAAGAAAGTTGCTGAGTGCAGCACATCTCTAGAGGCGAATATAAGCACAGCTGAAGCCACTGTAATGGCTGCCATAATCCAGAAAACGCTCATTTCGATCATGTTATCCCTCCTCCTCGGATGGTGGATAGGGATGTTTTTTCACCTTCAAATCCACATTTTTCTGTATGGGTCCTGTATCGGCTTCAGCGAACTCTGCATTGCCATTCTCTCTGATAGCATCCATTACTTTCTTGCCCTTTTCTGTTCTCACTATTACAGTGGAGTATCCCTCGTCACTTCCTACACTTCCCACGCTTATGTCGCTCTCCACACCGGTGAAATCCTGACAGACCATGCATCCTGAAGGCACGATGTCATCCATCTCTTTAATGGGGAATTTGACCTCGCTACCGTCATCCAGAGTAGCTATAAACTTTCCTTTGGTGATATCCATCTTGGTGACCTTGGAAAGGTCATCAATCTCCTTTCCTTTGAGGAATTTGGCCAGTTTATGATAATAGAAATTCTCCATGCAGAAGGTTGAAACCACTAGCTCTATATTGCTGAAGAGTTTGACGTTCTTCTGGAGACTTCTGTGGCCGGAGGTCATGCAGGGGGTTCCTACCACACCCGGTTTCTTCGCCGCTTTTAGTGCATCTCTTAGATCCGGTATGGCGCTGGCAAAACTGTATTTTGTACCTTTAACCTTATCATCATCAAGCGCTTTGGCATTTCGGGCCACTTTGGTCTGTGGTTTCCACTTATTGTCTCTTCCCACTACCACTGCAGTATCAATAATCTTTGAATCCAGGGCGGTAGCAAAGATCTCCGTGACCATCCCACCATCCTGACCACCACCAAACCGGCTTGATTTGGCAGCAACGATCTCGGTGTACTCGCCAAGCCCGCTCAATGGCTCGTAATCTACTCTGGGACAGAACTTAACACAGGCACCATCATCAATACACTCTTTCTCCCAATTCGGGAAGTGAATGGGTTTATCTTCATAAACAATACCGTAAACAGGGCAGATTGCCACACAAGTACCACAATGACTGCATATACCTGCGTCAATCACTTCCCATTTCAGATTTCCAAAGTATTTCTTATCTTTCTGTTTTTTTACAGGAATGCTGGACTTCCACTCCAATAACGCCTTTTTCTTCATTTGCTACCCCCCTCATACTCCACCAGGTCAAGCACGTCTCCAGGACAGTTCTTCACACAGAGTCCACAGCCAGCACAAACGTCAGGATCCACTTTGATAACTCTTTCACCATCTTCAGTATCTTCGTGAGAAATGGCGTCAACGGGACAGGAAATCTCACACACCAGACATGATATACAGTTATCGGGATTAACGGCATGCGACCTGTAATTATACGGCCTAACATACGGCTCTACTTCCTTTGTTACCTTCTGGAACTTGGGGATATCGTAAATGAGCTCATTTCTATCCCATTCGGACAACTCCAGCTTGGGGCCCATGATCATGCATTCTGTGGGGCATGCCTCTACACAAAGACCGCATATGAGGCACCTTCCCAGATCGAGATAGTAACCGTTGAGGAATTGTTTGCCATCAGAAGTCCTCTCCAGATCCATCTCTATGCAGTTGACCGGGCAGGCCCTCTCACAGGCCCTACAGAAACGACAATTATTAAGGGTAAAAAGAGGAAGAGCTCTAAATTCCGGAGGAAGGGCTATAGCCTCATCGGGATACTGTACCGTTACCGGCTTCTGAAAGAGGTGCTCCAGTCCAACCTTCAACGGGCCTACTACTTTTTTGACAAAGAATCTAGCCATTTTTTATTCACCCCAGAGCTAAGAATATTGCGATTGCCCAGAAGAGGTTAACGATAGCCAGCGGAAATAACCTCTTCCATCCAAGGTCCAACAACTGATCGATCCTGAGCCGGAAGTAAACAGCTCTAATCCATATGATGAAGAACACTACGGCATAAACCTTCACCAGGAACACCAGCAGTGTTAGTGCATCAAAAGCAGCTGCCCCTATGCTGGCTTGAACCATCTCCATTCCATAGAAGCCGTATCCTCCCAGGAATACAGCTGCAGCCAGGCAGGCAGTAACGAAAACGCTGATGTATTCGGTGGCCATAACCATACCGTAATACATTCCACCATGCTCTGTCATGAAACCTGCTACGAGCTCAGACTCGGCTTCTGGAATATCGAATGGAGTTCTTTCCAGCTCTGCGAGTATAGTTATTATAAATATACCGAATCCCAGTGGTAGCAATGCCACATACCAGATGTTCTGTGCATTTGCTATCTCCAGAATATTTACACTTCCCGCTAAAAGCGCGGTCGTCACCAGGACCAGAATTGCTGGCAACTCATAGCTGATCATTTGAGCAGCGGATCTCACACCTCCGATTAAGGAGAACTTGTTGTTGGCGGAAAGACCCATCAGCATGACACCTAACGGCTCCATACTTGCCAGAGCTATAATGTACAAAAGACTTGCTTCGTTCTCCAGGCCCACAAGATTATGACCGAATGGAACCATCAATGCAATACCTAAAGCAGAAAAGACCATTATAGCGGGACCGAGGACATATGTTAGGGGATCTGCTTTGGCAGGCCTGAACACCTCCTTGGTAAGCAGCTTGAGAAAATCGGCAATTGCCTGGAAGAATCCCCAGATTATGGGAGGTCCAGCATAAACAGGTCCACGCCTGCTCATCATTCTTCCCAGAATCTTTCTTTCCAGCCACACCACGATAAGGACATTGATCATAACAAAGCCTATTACTATACCGGCATTTGCTCCCAAAAGCATGGCTTTTACTCCCATTTCACCTATTATGGGAGATAAACTCCCCATCATGATATCATACATGGGTTTTAACAGTGCAGAATCAAACCAGCTCATAGCTCATCACCTATCCGTATCCCCCAAACAAACATCCAGACTTCCCAGTATGGCTGGCAGATCAGCAACATTGTGTCCTGGCATTATCGCTCGCGTTGCTTGAATATGTATGTATGCTGGACTTCTGATCTTCAGTCTGTAGGGTGCTTTTCCCCCGTCACTGACTATATAGTAGGACCCCTCACCTCGGGGCATCTCCACTCGATTGAAGACTTCACCTTCAGGTGGTTTTTTAGGAGCTTTTGCTTTTATATCTCCACCGGGGAGTTTTTCCGCCAGGTCCCTGCAAATCTCTATGCTTTGAAGGATCTCTTTAATTCTGACCATAAATCTGGCCCAGCAGTCCCCTTCTTTGTAAACTATAGGCTCGAATCCTATTTCATCAAATAAAAGGAACGGCTCATTGTATCTTACGTCAACCTTGAGCCCGCTACCTCTTGCGGGGGGACCGGTGACACCCCATGCTTTGGCATCCGATTGCGAAAGTAAACCAACTCCCTGAAGCCTTTTTCTAAAAGTCTCATTCTCTATCATTAAATCAATGAAATTCTTAATCTTTCTTTCAATTCTATTTACATATTTGACTACTCTATCTTCCCAGCCAGGAGGAGCATCTCTGGCAACACCTCCAAATCGAGGGTAGTTGTAAGTCATTCTGTGCCCTGCCAGCCTTGAAAGCAGATCAAGAACGTACTCTCTTTCCCTAACGGAGAACATAAATCCAGTAAAGCTACCTATGTCCATTCCGTACGCAGCGAGCCACACAAAGTGACTGGCTATCCTCTGCAACTCAAACGCTATAGTTCTGAGATATAATGCCCTTTGAGGAGGTTCTACCTCCATCAGTTTCTCTACTCCACCAACATAGGCCTCACTCCAGGAGATGGAAGCAACATAACAGAGCCTGTCGTTGTAGGGGATGAATTTATCCCAGTCTCTATTTTCTGCTATTTTCTCCACACCCCGATGCAGATAACCTATTGTGGGGTCAACATCAGTAACGGTTTCTCCGTCAACTTTTACTTTTAATCTCCACAATCCGTGAGTGAATGGATGCTGAGGACCAAAGTTTACCCACATTTCAGACATGTTACCACCACTTGAAATCTTTACGAAGAGGATGCCCCTCAAAATCCTCAGGAAGCAGTAAATTTTGAGGATAAGGATGGTTGTTGAAGGTTATTCCGAACATCTCGGCTGCCTCTCTTTCGTGAAAGCTGGCCGTAGGCCAAACTTCAACCACCGAATTGACCTCTGGCTCTTCTTTGGGGAGTTTTGTCTTGGCTGTGAAAATAATTCCGTCAGAATAACTTCCCACAAAATAGACTACCTCGGTCCTATCCTCATAATCAGCGCCTGAGAGGGAAGCCAGATAGTCTCTGTTCATTTTATCTCTCATAAAATACATGACGTCCAGAACCTGTTCAGGAGGAATCTCAATAGTAGCCCTTCTGTCGTCCTTCACTTCTACCTGCACTTCCTCGAATTGCTTTTGCAGTGATTCAGTAAGTGCGTTAATGTCAGTCATACCTTTTTACCCTCCTTAAGCCACCTTCTGAAGCGGACAATTGAATGTAAGAAGGTCTCAGGTCTTACGGGGCATCCGGGAACGTAGAGGTCCACTGGCATTATTTTGTTGACGCCTTTGACCACGTTATATGAATCGTAGAAAGGCCCTCCGCTTGTGGCGCAGCTGCCAATGGCGACCACCCATTTGGGCTCCAGCATCTGCTCATAAATAATCCTCAACCTGGGTGCCAGTTTTCTGGTAACCGTTCCGCTGACCCACAACATGTCACACTGTCTTGGTGTAGCCGGAGCCAGAACACCATGCCTCTCCATATCGAAATGAGGGCCGAATACGGCCATGGGAATCTCAATCGAACAGCAGGCAATACCGAAGTGAGTTCCCCAAGGGGAAAATGCTCTGCCTCTATTCAGCAAAGGTCCTAAAATGGTCCACAGCGCTTTTCTAACATCTCCAGCAACTTTATCAACTATATCCTCAGATCTCTCCAGAAAATGCTGGGAGTTATCCAGTCCAACGATGGCTCCCCCGCTTCCACTTTCACTTCCGTTTCCATCCTGTAAATGCACTACTCTGGGATATTCGTCACCCATTTCAACGCCCCCTTGGTCCAAGCGTAAATAAGCCCATCAACAAATAGAGCCACAAAGATCACCATCTCAATAATGCCCAACATACCGATCTCACTCAAAACAGCAGCCCATGGAAACATAAACAAAGCCTCAATATCAAAAACAACGAACATCAAAGCGAAAACGTAGTATTGTATACTAAACGAAGTCCTTGCGGTACCGTAAGGGATCTCTCCACACTCGTATGTCTCCAGCTTCATATAAGAGTGTTTTGAGGGTGTGAAAAGCTTTGGAATACCGAAGGAAATAAGAGGCACTAAGAGAGCTGCAATCAAGTAAATGGCTATCTGTCCGAAAACCTCTATGTCCATGTTCAACCACCTTTTTTACTCCAACGCGATTAAGCAACCTACCTTTTTATCTTAAACAATCAATTTTTTGCGGAATCTAATTTCGGGTACTTAAAAATGTTTCTATTTTTATCGCCTCGTTCATTGAGTGACTCTAAACCCACCTCACCATATATTATCTAAAGTGAAGTGTTGTAAGTCTCAGGTAAACCTAACAGTTGGAATTTTGAACTATTGTCCAATCAGCATGTGTTTGATTTTTTCTGTTGTAAATATTCATTAAAAATCCAAGTTGAGCAATCACGAAAAATTGTGGTTAGCCATGTATTCGTGGGCTATTTTCACATAGGAATGGTCTATTTCAAATCCAATAAAATCGATATCGAGCTTGATACAGGCTAAAGCGGTACTTCCGATACCCATGAATGGGTCTAAGACCAGCATACCCTCTTTTATCCCGTGAAGCTTTATACACATCTCGGGGAGCTTAACTGGAAATACGGTGGGGTGTGGTCTGGACTCCTTGATAGTGGGGTATGGTATGAACCAGGTGTTCCCTCTCCCCCTCAGATCAGTTTCTGCCGATTTCCATCTGCCTATATTGCTCTTATCCTGATAGGAAACCCCAATGGCGAGTTTATCAAGGTTCACTTCCCCTTTTTTGGTGAAATGGAATATGTATTCGTGACAGCTGCTCAAGAACTTGTTGCTGTTCACCGGCTGGTAATGGCCTACCGAGACATCTCCTTTTACGTGCTCATAATTACCTACATCTTCGTGGGGAATGGAGATGGATTTTATCCAGTGAATAGTGTTCTGCAAGGTGAAGTGTTCTCTAAATCTCAATGCAACGTCAATGGGTATCCAGGGATCAGAGGGTTTTCCTCCCACATTTAGAAAGAAAGATGCACCATCTTTCATGACCTCTGCGGATTTTTTGGCAACCGTCTCCAGCCATCCGAGATATTCTTCTCTTGGCCTATCGTCAGAGTATCCGCGGTATTTTTTACCGATATTGTAAGGAGGAGAAGTGACGATAACGTCAACACTTTCCCTCTCCATCGCATCCAGTCCATCCAGACAGTCAATAGTGTGTATTATGTTCACTTCTAATCCCATGCTCGATCTCACTCCCAATGATTTATATTAATTCTTCATTTTTGTGTTAACTCTCAATATACTTCATAAAGACCGAATTTGCCGAATAAAATCTTTAAAGTGGGATTCCAACAACATTAATATACCATATCTTTTAGTTCAGAGTATGCAGCAGATTTATTTTGTTGATTCAAGGGCTGAACTTAGTGATCACTCAAAATGGTACCAGCCAAAGCTGAGTCTTACCAGAAAACTGAAGAGGTTGATCGATGACAGTGGAACCCTTGACTTCATTGATAGGGGAGATCTGGTGGCGGTCAAGACCCATTTTGGAGAGAGAGGAGCAACCAGATACTTGAGACCAGTGTATATTAGAAAAGTGGTTGAAGCTATAAGGGAGAGAGGCGGCAAGCCATTCGTGACTGAATCCACCGGATTGGGAATGGTTAAGGACAGATGCACGGCAGTAGGTAGATTGCAAACGGCTGAGGAGAATGGCTTCACTCAGCAGACCGTTAACGCCCCCATCGTGGTTGCTGATGGGGTCAAGGGCTTCGATTACGTTGAAGTCGATGTGGATGGAAAGCATCTGGGCAAGGTAAGGGTGGCTAAGGCCATCGCCGATGCTGACGCTATGGTATGCGCTACTCACTTCAAGCTGCATATGGTGGCAGGAATGGGTGGAAGCATCAAGAACGTCGGAGTGGGTTGTGTAGCAAAATCCTCCAAGTTTGACCTTCACTGCTCAGATTATCCGGTTATCAACGAGAACTGTGATGAGTGCGGTGATTGCCTTGAAGTCTGCCCCACCGATGCTATTGTTGACTATCAGGTGGTCAGGGAGAGGTGCATCAAGTGCGGAGGGTGCGATGAAGTGTGCAAGAAGGATGCGGTTGACACCACATGGCTTAACGGTACACCCATCTCTGAAAGGATTGCGGAATGTGCGGCAGGAGTTCTGAAGACCATGGATAGAACAGCTTACCTCAATTTCTTCCTGGATGTGACTCCCCACTGTGATTGCCACCCATACGCTGATAACCCCATCGTCCCGGATCTGGGAGTATTCGCCGGTAATGATATTGTCTCCATTGATCAGGCATGTTATGACGTGTTTAATAATCAAACCACAAATCCCTGGGAAGATTCAGACCCACTCGCCCAGATAACCCACCTAAATGAGCTAAGGATAGGAGAAACACAGTATCAGACCAGCGACATAACATAAAAATGCATGAAATGACAGACTAACTATAGACATGAACAGATATCATCGACAGGTTTCAGTTTCTCAATTCGGGGAAGAAGGTCAGAAAAAGCTCTCTTCAGCTAAGGTTATGGTGGTTGGTGCCGGTGGACTGGGGTCTCCGGTTACCCAGTACCTTGCCGCCGCTGGCGTGGGGGAGTTGAGCATTGTCGATGGAGATGTGGTGGAAGAAAACAATCTTCAGAGACAAGTGATCCATGCAGGGAATATAGGGTTGAACAAGGCTGAATCGGCTCAGGAATTCGTGAATGAGCTAAATTCTGATGTAGAAGTAATTATCCACCCTTTTTTTGTGGAGCCGGATAATGTTCTGGAGCTAATGGGGAATTGTGATGTAGTGGTCTCCTGTCCGGACAATTTTAAAGCGAGGTATTTATTGAATGACGCCTGCCGAATTTTGGGGAAGCCCATGGTTCACGCTGCAATCTATGGATTTGAAGGAGAAGCGATGACCGTAAACACTAAAGATTCACCCTGTTACAGGTGTTTGTTCCCCAGAGCTCCTAAGAAAGAGGATAGTGCGGTCATGGGTTTTACGGCCGGTCTATTCGGATGCATCCAGGCTGCTGAGGCATTAAAGCTCATTGCGGACCTGCCAGTCCTTGAAGGCAAGTATATGAGAGGAGATATGCTCTCCATGGAATTCTTTACCACAGAACTTAAAACAAACCCCAATTGTCCCATATGCAGCCAGAAGTTGAGCAGTATTCACCCGGAGAACTATGAGGGAACCTGTGAAGTAACAAAATTTGATTAATCCAATCCGTTACTGAATTCAGTCACACTTTTATTTAAGGTAAAAACTGAATTGGTTAGTGTGCTGCTCCACTAAGGTTCAGGCCCACCACACCGATCACTATTAGCGCTATGGAAATCAGCTTGATCCCTGTGACCACTTCTTGGAAGTAAATGAAGCCTATGGCAGCTATCAAAGCGGTGCCTAAACCAGCCCATACAGCATACGCTACGCTGACATCGATTCTCTTTAAAGTTAGGGTCAAACATATGAAGCTGAGCCCGTAGAACACGAAGATAAGTATGGAGGGTATGGTGTTGGTGAATCCTTGCGACAATTTCATGTTGGTCGTTCCTGCCACTTCCAGAATTATAGCCAAAATTAAATAGATCCAGTACATCTAAAACCTCCTGCAATAAACATCAGTGAAGGCTGAAAGCCAGGACTACTTAATCCTTAGCTTTAGTTATGTAGAATGTCTGAATTCATCCAGATAAGCGTGGATATTGAGGAGAAAATCGTTCAATTTATCTATGGGAACCACGATACAACCCCAGTGATCGAATATTTCGTCATCGATAAAGGAGACGATCATGGGGATTACTCCACCGCCCACGAGCTGAGAGTATCTATCACATCTCTCCAGGTGTTTCTCAGCCTGTCTTTTGAGGGCGGAACTCCTGTGCCACCATTCAGAGTATCTTTTGGCATCTATAGCGATAACCAGCCCGAATTTGTGGGCAACAACATCGATTTCGCTCTTTCCCTCCGCGTCTGAGAAGACTACTCTGAACTTTGTGTGGAAGTCGTGGCTGTCAAAAACCTCTTTTACAAACTCTTCGAACTCCTGCCACTTCATTTAGTCCTGATCTTCTCTTGAGCCTCCTCGGTAATCTCATCTTTATCGCAGAAGACGGTAATATACCTCATCAAACCATCGAAATCGTCAGGCTCATCTTCTGAGAAAATATCTGCTGCAACGTGTCCCTTGGTGGTGAAATAATCCTTAAGACCAACGGGTGAATCGATCTTCTCTTTCTCGCAATCATCGAAATCACTGGAAACCACAGCTACAGTATCTTCCTCAAAATGCTTCTCAATAAACTCCAGAAACGCTTCTTTGTCGAATATATAGACTGGCATATTATGGGATAAATGAAAAGCCCTATTAAACTTTTTTATTTTAAACTCCAGAAAGTTCAATCACCAGCTTCAGAAAGCTGGACCATCACACCGAGGTATCTCCTCCGTTGACACCTCTCTAACTTATCTACTAGTGTAAATCTGTAGAATCTACTTGCAGAAATTATCTCCCAGATAGGCTTTAATCATCCCCAGGTTCCCTGTGACCATAATATCCCCAATGGAATTTGCCACTCGTCTAAAGGAGAGGTGCATGTTGGGGCCGGTTATGGCCGAATCCTTAACATCGACAACGTCCCTTATGTAGGCCCCGTGACCCCCATCATTGAAAACATCGTCATTGGAGATTTCCCCCTTCAAGAAGGAGTTAATGAATTTTTCAACCCCCTCACGTCCTCTTTCTCTCAGGATACCGGTATGGTGCTCAAAGAATGAGTGGATCAGGCCATCTCTGTCGACCACAGCTCCCACGGTGTGGGAGTTCCCGAAGTTTATCAGCAGAGCCGGGAACTCCCTAACGTCCAGTATGCAGCCTGCAACGGCAGCGAAGACCGTATCCATAATGAATAAATTCTCTGGCTCGATTTCCCCCTCTATGCTGTCGACCACGCTGTTCATCCGGTTGAAATCCTGTGGCAACTGAGATGAAGGAAAGAGGAATGAATGAATGTATCCGCTTCTGCCCATAATTTCCTCGAAGATCTTGAACCTGAATTTCCTGTTGCTCTCGTGGGGGGAGAAGCCGTGATCCTGAACCGCCACCACATAAACATCAGCTTTTTCATTCAATTCATTGAGCAGATGGTGGTAAAAGTGAAAATCAAAATCTCTTAAATTGATTTGACAAGCATCCACATTATCTGGTGGATCCATTAGCTGGATACCCATATTCTTTACTTTATCCAGGTTGTCTGAGAAAGTTAAAGCAGCTTTTTCCTCTGCATAAGCGTTCAGCCCAACTTTAAGGTGATCGGCGACGGCTTTTGTTACAGGTCCACCGCCCATGGTAAATCCGGTGAAAAATATGTCCTCTCCACTTGAAGTACACTTTCTGATTTTGTTGGCAACGAGCTTGGTGGGAGAAGGCAGCACCATCTTAATGCAATTCCTCAAGTTCTCCTGGGAGTTGTAGAGAAAGAAGTCCTGGGTTCCTGCTCCTACATCCAGAGTGAAGATGTTCATATCAGGACTAAATAATCCAGAAATAAATTTGTTATGCAATACACCAGCTTTAAAGCCTCACCACGAACTTCGAGTTATGAAAGTGGCTTATCTTAATTGAATTTCGTTTCCTGATTGTAACTGAATTTCTGTAACCTCTATAGAATAGGACATAAAAAAGAAAAGAAATAGTGGGATTTAACGTCTTCTTATCATAACCACAGACACCAATCCAAGTATACCTACTAGAGCCATTAGGCCTATTGGAGATAACCCAGGAACAGCGGTCTCGTCTATCATTCCATCACAGTCGTTGTCCTTTCCGTCAAGAATCTCCTCCGCACCCGGATAAACTGAAGCATCGGTGTCGTCGCAGTCTCCAGTAGTGCTATTCAACTCAGTGGGCAAGTAATAATCTGATGGTCTTTCACACTGAGTCTTATTGGTGCCGTCAGAGTAACCATTACCGTCCGAATCCTTGTACCAAATGGTATCCGGGTTTATGCTGGCGTTGTTGTCATCGCAATCTTCATTATTTTCAACATATCCTGAAGGAGCAGAACAATTTGTCACATTTGTTAATGGGTCACCATAACCGTCTCCATCCTCGTCACGGTAGTAGGTCTTAGGTATGGATGAATCAAAATCATTGCAGTCTCCTGCACCACATGTATATCCGTCATCATCATGGTCTACATCCACCTCAGATAAGAGCATCTCTCCGATTACTACCTGCGCGCCACTTCTGGGTTCCAGGACTATGGCAATTTTGTCATCGCAACCTGGCCTGAAATCACCGTGGCTTTGGGCAGCGGTCACAATCTCATTCACTCTGCAAGAATCGTTATTACATGCGAAGGCAAGATTACCAGCGCCTGGATCGTCGTCAAGTAAAACCCAGATAGCCTGCTGTACATCACCACAGGTGTAATTGTCACTGCAATTTGGTTCTGCTGTTTGGCCAACGAAGTTCTGGTTAATAACCCAGTTCACCATGCTCATGTTCTCAGGGTTGTCTATTTGGGTGTCATTTAAGTCATAACTGAAATAAGCATCATAACTGGAATAAACATTCGCTGTGTAGATCGTTTCGAGTGAAATACCATTTTCTGCATCTACACACCAGCTATCATAGGTTCCATTTAGGCTCGTGTTCGTAATAATCAAATCAAAATAGCTGTTGGCGCCGGGGTATCCCACAGACATATTAGCTGGGGTTTGCAACGCTTCTGCAGAATTAACCGCAAAAAAGAGTATTATAAACTCAATATCATTATTTTTTTCATTTATCCCACCCCTTTATTATTAAGAGGTTTGAAAATACTTATAATTGTAGGGTATTCAAATCAGAAACAAAGTTTAGTTTAGTATTTCTTTCAGTTTTAGTGTTTCAGGACTGTTTGAAGAAGGTCTTCAGTCTCCGGGAGGGTATCGAATTTTTCAATATCGTGGGGCTTGATCCACCTGTAATCTGTGTGTTCCCAGTCTAAATGGATCTCTGGTCTGTTGTTCAGTTCGGCCAGAAGGGGGTAGATAAAAAATAGTTTATTTGGTTTCTCTAACTTGTAAACCTTCCCCGATCTGATATTTCCTATTTGGCTTTCTTCAATTCCGGTTTCCTCTTCAACTTCTTCGATTGCTTTCTCGGAAGGTGGCTTGAACTCATCAAAGAATCCGGTAACAGTGAACCATTTACCTTGACCGCCTCTAACCTTCTCGCTTCTTCTCAATAAAAGAATCTCCCCGCCGTGCTTAAGGAATATAGTCACCGTAACTGCCAAATTAGAATTGGAGTAGTCTATCCTACCGTCCTCAAATCTGGGAAGTTCTTTTGTAATCTCTTTTAGGTTTTCTATTTCCTCCACATAAGCTGTTTATCCCTCTTGGTATTTAAATTTTTGATTTATAATACTGCAGAAAAAAAGGGTGTATAAAGAAAAGTGTTTGTTAAGAAAGTATTGTTATTAATAATCTACCATGGATGAGTTCCTATGACCACTTCTTTGCCGAATTTCTCTTTGATGGTCTCAGCGAGCTTTTCGGGGTCCAGTGGACATCCGGCCATGTTGCTGGCGGCGCTTATGCAGTTGCCCAGGAAGATGACATCGTAATCATCAAATCCTTCAATCCATTTGTTGAACAACTTGAGCTTGGGTATTACGTTACCTGGACATCCACCGCAGCTCAACATACCTACAATCTCTACATTGTCGTATTTCTCAAAGTTTCCCAGTCCTTCTCTTGCTGCCTTTAAGCACCTTTCACACCCGATACACAAACTATCTCTTATTTCATCACAATTAATTATAGCTGCTCTCACCATAATTTTCACCCCTCTAAGCTCGATATCGAATCTTATAAAATCTTTATGATGTTGCTCTGGTCAAAAGGTTTTAAATTAATTTATTGAGCGTTATACGTTTTCGTGGAGAAATACAACCAATCTTAATTATCATTGGGAGGTATAGATATTTTCATGTAAATAAAGGAACTTATAGATTATCAATCAAATGGATGCAGAATTTATTATTCATTAAACCCGGAAAGTAGGATAAGTAAAAATAAACTAACTGTTCAGTTTTTGTTCTTGCTTCTATCCAAAGCTGCATCCACAAACCCCACAAACGGTGGTGAAGGATCATAGGGCCGTGACTTGAACTCCGGATGGAACTGAGTTGCAAAGAAGAATCTGTTTTTTGGTACCTCCAGAATCTCCATTCTTCTCCCTCCATCGGAGTAACCGGAGAAGACCATTCCGTGCTCTTTGAGGTCACCAATAAATTGAGGGTTTACTTCGTATCTATGTCTATGCCTCTCCCTTACTGCTTCCTTACCGTAGAGCTTGTATGCGTTTGTGTTGGGGACTAAAGTTAGTTCGATCTCTCCCAGCCTCATGGTGCCTCCCATATCATCTATATCGTGTTGTTCTGGGAGTATATCGATTACCGAGTGCTCTGTTCTTTTGAACTCACTGCTATTGGCGTCGCTCCAACCCACCACATTTCTCGCAAATTCTATTACGGCCAGCTGGAACCCGAAACAGATGCCCAGGTAGGGAATGTTGTTTTCTCTGGCATATTTGATGGCTTTGATCTTACCTTCAGCCCCCCTACCTCCAAAACCGCCGGGTACCAGAATCCCGTCCACATCCAGCTCAGCTCCTGTTCTCTCAAAGTCTTCACTGTCAATCCACACCACATTGACTTTACAGCCGGAGGCAATTCCAGCGTGCTTGAAAGCCTCCAGAATGCTCATGTAAGAATCCTTGATGTCAATATATTTGCCCACAATGGCAATTCTGACTTCACCGGTTATATCTCTCATCTTCTCTATTGTCTCCATCCATTTGCCTATCTCCACTTTCTCTGTGAGCTCTAATTTCTCCTTGAGATAGTTGTCCAGCTTTTCTTCTTTGAACTTCAGAGGAACTTCGTAGATGTCCGCTGCGTCATCCGCACCTATAACCGCAGCTACAGGAACATCACAAAACAGGGAGATCTTCTTTTTGGTGGATTCCTTAAGCCTCTCCTTGCACCTGCCTACAATGACATCCGGATGCAATCCCAGGCTGCGGAGCTCCTTAACACTGTGTTGAGTGGGCTTGGTCTTTTGCTCACCGCAGGAATCTATTGGCACTAAGGTTACATGTATGAGGGCAAACTCATCCCCTTTCTCCTCATTCTGCATTTGCCTCACCGCTTCAAGGAAAGGCATGCTCTCTATGTCACCTACCGTCCCCCCGATCTCTACAAGGCAGACATCTGCGTTGGTCTCGTTGGCGATCCTTCTGATCCAGGTTTTAATCTCGTCGGTGACGTGGGGAATGATCTGCACAGTCTGTCCTAAATAATCCCCTCTTCTCTCCTTCTCTATGACCGACTGATAAACCTTACCGGTAGTGATATTGTGCTCTCCGGTAACTTCTTCTCCAATAAAACGCTCATAATGACCCAAATCCAGATCGACTTCGGTTCCGTCCTTTAAAACGAACACCTCACCGTGCTGGAAGGGATTCATGGTCCCTGCATCGATGTTGATGTAGGGATCGACCTTTATGGGGATAACCCGATAACCCATGTCAACCAGGAGCCTGCCAGCTGAAGCTGCTGTAATTCCCTTGCCCAGTCCACTCATGACACCTCCGGTAACCATTATGAACTTGGGCATATAATCACCTTAGTTCAGGAGGAAGCATGTTGGGGATCCCCTCTTCAATAGGATATTCAACTTTACAGTTACTGCATATTAGCTTACCGGCGATAATCTCTTCTTCATTCTCTTCGTCAACTACTAACTCCAGGTCACCTTTACAAGCGGGACATGCGAGAATATCAAGCAAATCTCTTCTCATAGAACATCGTAAGGAGACCAATTTATTAGCTTTTCTCTCCGTTAAAGCAAAAGCAACTGATATTATAAAATATAAAATAGGGCTGGATTATTAATATAAGGCATAATTAAATTACCATAATCAAGTTATAATCTTCTCATCTCTCAAGTCTATGATGTGGGTGAGGTCGGGTCCGGTGGAGATGAGGGTCACGGGAACCCCTGTATCATCCTCTACTTTCTCCACGAACTCTTTAGCTTCTTTGGTCAGGTCATCCCATTTTGTGGCTCCATAGCATTTATCGTCCAGCTTGTCGACACAGGTGAGAGCCACTTGGGTTGCACCGTTAACTACTGCGGAGTATCTGGCGAACTCTCCGTCCCACTTGCCGATCCTTCTTCTGCGCCCTGTCACCGTACCGTATTCTTCAATCCCCAGTTTCTCCGCTTCTTCCTGGGACATCTCCGTGGGGAACGGCCCGCTGCCCACTCTGGTGGGGAAGGTCTTGAAAACTATGATAACGTCATCGATCTTGGTGGGACCAACCCCCACGTCGGCAGCCATGGTGGAGGCTGTAGTATCTTTTGATGTCACGTAGGGATAACTTCCGAAGGATAAGCTGAGACCGAAACCCTGGGTTCCTTCTATAAGAACCATCTCATTGTTATCCAGCAACTCATTGACTTCCTGAGGAACGTCAGTAGTGAACGCACTTAACTCATCTATGTCTTTGGCCTGTTTGGCCACTCGCATTACTCTGTCCCTGTTCGCGGGGCCGCAACCCGTTCCGGTACTCCCAATTGTTGTTTTAAGGTGCTCGTCTCCTCTGTCCTCTTTGATGTTCTCTTCAGAGATTATGGAGCATCTCTTGTCCACTCGAGCCCTGTCGGAGAGGCTTAATTTCTCCACTTCCTGAAGGAATACATTGGGGTCCACCAAAACCCCTGCCCCCACAAACAATTTGGCATCTTCGTAAACAAAGCCCGAGGGAATCATTCTAACTCCATACTTCTCCCCTCTGAATTCTACGGTATGTCCGGCGTTAGGACCTACGCCGCCCCTAGCAATAATCTTGGGCTCTTCGGTGAACGCGATATGGGAGACTATTTTCCCTTTACCCTCGTCTCCCCAAAAACCACCAACAATTATTGTCGCAGGCATAACAATTAGCGCTTAAAACTCCGGTATTTAAGGTTGGTGAATTTTCTTCTTCGTATGATGGTATTAATAAAAATTGAAGGTAAGCAAAATAGGCTTAAAGAGTATTCATTGTCTCCACCACAGCTTCGGCGAACTCCTTTGTCCCTACCTTAGTTCCACCCATGTGCCGGTGAATGTCGTAGGTGACGATTCTCTGTTTAATGGTCTCCTCTACAGCCTTCTTGATCAAATCGCTTCCTTCGTTCCACCCCATGAACTCGAACATACGGGCACCGGTGAGTATTTCTGCAGTGGGGTTTGCTTTATTCTGGCCTTCGTATTTGGGTGCTGAGCCGTGAACGGGTTCGAAAACACCCATGCCTTCTCTTACATTCGATCCGGGGGCAATACCCAGGCCTCCTACCATTGCTGCGGCGGAATCGCTGATATAGTCGCCGTTGAGGTTGGGGAGAGCCAGTACATCATACTCGGGGGTTCTGGTGAGTATCTGCTGGAGCATGTTGTCCGCGATCCTGTCCTTGATAACTATTTTGTCTCCGGGATCTCCATCATATTTCTCCCACATCTCATCTTCAGTGATGATTTGATCTCCAAACTCTTTTTCAGCGACCTCATATCCCCAGTCCCTGAAGGCTCCCTCGGTAAATTTCATGATGTTGCCCTTGTGGACCAGAGTTA
Organism: uncultured archaeon; assembly: GCA_964596255.1. Lineage (GTDB taxonomy): Archaea > Halobacteriota > Archaeoglobi > Archaeoglobales > Archaeoglobaceae > JdFR-22. The sequence continues at coordinate 4,414 of CAZQTT010000042.1, read as the reverse complement.
CGCTCTTTCGCTTATTCTCGATGGCGTATTTGATGGCCTGCCTGACCAGCCTCTTGGTAGCGAATTCGCTGATGGGCTTGATCCCTATTCCGGAGTCCTCTCTTATATCCTGGCCGAACTCTTGGGAGATGAACCTGATGAGCTTCAAAGCCTCTTCGCTGCCCTTCTGCCACTCTATACCGGCATAAACGTCTTCGGTGCTCTCTCTGAATATGGTAAGATCCACATTCTCCGGATTCTTGACGGGGCTGGGCACTCCTTGCAGGTAGTAAACGGGCCTTACGTTGGCGTAGAGATCGAGTATCTGCCTGATGGCCACATTCAGACTCCTGAAACCCTTACCCACGGGAGTGGTCAATGGGCCCTTTATGGCTACCCTGAACTCCCTCACAGCGTTAAGGGTGTCCTCCGGCAGATAAACTCCGTAGAGCTTGTTCGCATCTTCACCGGCGTATGTTTCCAGCCAGTTGATCTCCTTGTTGATCCTGGAAGCTGCAGCAGCCAGCACTTTCAATGCTGCAGGAACAACATCCTTTCCTATACCGTCTCCTTTTATGAAGGGTATTATGGGATTATCAGGTATTATGAGCTTATCATCTTTGTACTCTATTCTCTCTCCGGATTGTGGTGGCGTTATTTTTTCATAGTCGAACATCATAAAGTGAAGACTTATGGGGGATTTTAAAATTTTGTATGAATATTGAATTTGTATCGAATTTACTTTTTATCTGAGCTCATCTTGAAAAGTAGAATTTCTCCATTTCACTTAAGAAGAACACAGAAGAAGATATGAGGGTGATCTCCAGCCATCCCGTGAACGTCAGTGGTGATAGCTGTAAAATAGTGTTAAGTGGTGACAGATAAACTGCAGCGAGCTGCAGCAGGATGGTGAGAGTGATACCGGGGACAATCACTCTGTTCTTCAGTTTCAGGATTTGTAGAAAACTCATGTTTAAACTGCGGGAGGTGAGGAGGTAAAATATCTCAAAGAAAACGATGACGTTCATGGTAGCGGTCCTGGCCACCGCTACATCTTCGTATCTAAAGAAAAATCCGTATGCGCTTATGGCCATCAGAGCGGAGACCCAGAAGATCCTGAAGCCGATGCTCCTAATTATTATTCCCCCCTTTGTGGGTTTGGTTCTGAGCAATTTGGGCTCTTTCTGCTCGAAAACTAAGGTTGTGCCCAGAAGGACAGCCGTCACCGTATTTATCCACAGGATGTGAACGGGCAGTATAGGCAAGGTTACACCAATAAGGAATGCCGCCAGAATTATGCTTGCCTCCCCGCCGTTGGTGGGCAACATCCATGCAATGACCTTCTGGATTTTCCTGAACACGTTACGCCCCTCTTCTATGGAGTCCACAATGGTAGCAAAATTATCGTCGAGGATAATTGTCTCTGAAGCTTCTTTGGCCACTTCAGTTCCGGAACCCATGGCCACTCCAATATCAGCAGCCTTTAACGCGGGAGCGTCGTTAACTCCATCTCCGGTTACTGCTACTATCTCCCCATCGGCCTGTAAAGCCTTGACTATGCGGAACTTTTGCTGGGGAAGAGTTCTGGCAAAAATTCCTGTATGTTGGAGTGATTTGGTGAGCTCTTCATCGTCCATTCTTTCAAGCTCTTCTCCGGTTATAGCGTAACCCTCTATTCCCAGTTGCTGCCCTATTGCCAGAGCGGTGCTGGGATGATCGCCGGTGATCATGATCACTCTAACTCCCGCTCTCTTGCAATTCTTAATGGCCTCAAAAACTCCTTCTCTGGGAGGATCTATCATACACTGGAACCCCAGAAAGACCATCCCCTCCAGCTGCTCCCCGATCCTGCCAAAATCCCCTTTCAGGGACTTATTGGCGAAACCGAGGACCCTATAGCCCTCTTGGGCATACTTGACAGCGATGTTGGAGTAGTATTCAGAGTCTATCTCCTCAACTCTGCCGTTGTTTAGGACATACGAGCACATGGAGAGGATCTTCTCGGGGGAACCCTTCACATACAATTTCTTATCGCCATTTTGAGAAACAGCGGTGGCCATGAACCTCTGACCGGGGTCAAAAGGTATCTCATCAACCACATCGAATTCTTCTTCAATATTCGCATGTGAGGCCGATTCCAGCAAGGCGACCTCTGTGGGATCGCCACTGACCACGTATTCTCCATCATGTATTCTGTAAACTGCTTTATTGCAGATGTACCCTGCTCTCAGCACTTCAAGATGGTTCTTTCCCTCAAGCTCCTCTATCTGGTATTCTTTCCCTTCGGTATATACCTTGACCACCTCTATTTTGTTCTGGGTAAGTGTACCAGTCTTATCCGTGCAGATGGTGGTGACACTCCCCAGGGTTTCCACAGCAGGCAGTCTCCTGATCACTGCTTTTTTGGAAGCCATATCCCTTACTCCCGAGGCAAGGGTCATGGTGATAAGTGCAGGAAGACTTTCGGGGACGGCAGCGACCATAAGCGCCACAGAAGCCAGAAAAGCGAACACCAGCTCGTATCCCCGGTAAACTCCAACAGCGAAGTTGAATGCTGAAATGAAGATGATTCCGATAAGGAGGAACAGACCCAGAGTTCTCACCTTTTTTAGCAAGGGGGTCTCAACCTTTCCTTCTTGTTTTACGGTCTCCGTTATCTTCCCCAGCTGAGTGTTCTCACCTGTGGCAACTACGATCGCTTTCCCATCGCCCGCAGTGATCAGGGTACCGGCAAAGATCATGTTGTTCTTATTTACGCTCTCCTCAGGAATCGGATCGGAAAACTTGTCCACAGGAACTGATTCACCGGTAAGCAAAGACTCATCCACGCGGACTGACCTGGACTGGAAAACCCTTGCATCCGCAGGGACTTTCATTCCCGCTTCCAGGGTAATAACGTCTCCAGGAACAAGCTCTTTAGCGGGTATAACAATGGGGTTCTTTCTTATGACACTTGTTTTTATCTCCACTATCTTCTTCAGCTCTTTTATAGTCTCCTCCGCACTTCTCTCCTGTAAGAAACCGATGGTAGCGTTTACCATGACCACAGCAAATATTATGGCAGAATCGATGTAATGTTGGAGGAATATGGTAATGGCACCGGAAGCGAGGAGGATGTAGATAAGGGGGTCGTGGAGCTGACGAAGGAATTTGAATAGTGGGCCAGCCCTTTTCTCCTCCGGTACTACATTATATCCGAACGCCTCCAGCCTCTTATCTGCCTCTTCCTTACTCACTCCCTGAGGCGAGCTATCCAGATACTTGAATACCTCTTCAGAGGACGAGCTGTGCCAATCACTTTTAGAAGCAGACATAGTTATGAGTCTCTTCTCTCAAAAATGGTCTAAGCTCATGAAACAGCGCATTAACCCCCATCTTATGCATCCCCATTTCTCAAGTATTACCCCCATGAAAATCAATAGAATAGGTTGTCAAATTTGTTAAAAATCTTTTCTGAGCAAGTTAAATAAAAACCACTACCTTAAATTGGAAAAGCTGTAAGACAAAAAGAAGCGGTTAACCATTATCAAGTCACAGCAAGCTTTAGCTGGATACTACTTGAGCTGTTATCAAGAGAATTAAGAAATTGGATTAATTGGAGGATTACTTACCTCTTCTCTCCTTGGACTTTCCTCTTAGTCCCTTGTAACCGCATTTCCTGCATCTGATAGCCTTTCTCGGATTCCTTGCATTGCATTTCATGCATATCTGGACGTTTAAAATTCTTGCTTCGGCCTCTGGAAATCTTGCCATTAACTTCACCTCGAACTTGATTGATTATTGGTAATTAAAGCCTGCTGAGTGAAATGTATATAAGTGTTGTGCAGTAAGTTGTGGTGGTAACACATACGAAGAAGATGTGGGAACTTTCCCTGTAAACGTATAGTCAGATTCCTGCGTATTCCACTTTTACGTCACTCCTAAGGTATATCTACTTCCGGAATAAGACCACAGGTGTGAACGCCTCAACGCTCCAGCACCTCATGAGAGATTGCAGATTTGACATTTGCCAGGATAACGATTTTAACGTTTTTAACCCGTACAACTACATTTATTCTGCCAGAGGCAGCAACAGATGCATCAGGTTGTTCAAAATTTTGCTGTCCAGCAACTGCCGATTCGATTGCTCCTACTGTCCTAATGGGAGGAGGAGAGGCAGGTCGATAACCCCAGAAGAGCTTGCGAAGGCCTTTTTTACGCTCAGAAGAAAGGGAAAGGTTGCAGGAGCTTTCATCAGCTCTGCTATTGACGGTGGCTCCCAGAAAATAATGGAAGACATCTTGAGGGCTGGTGAGCTGATCAGAGAACGATTTAAAGGTTATCTCCACCTCAAGGTCATGCCCGGAGTAAATAGAGATCAGATCAGGAGGGCTCTGGAGCTGGCAAGCAGGGTGAGCATCAATGTGGAGACCACCTCCAACTCCCGGATGAGAGA
>CAZQTT010000041.1:7162-22385 GCA_964596255.1 uncultured archaeon | reverse complement strand
TATTCATTTTTAGCAACTAATAATTTAGTGTCAATTTACTTAAATTTATGTTTGTGTTATTACTTCGATGATAATTAGTAATTAGTGCTACAAAAGTTTTTTATGGTAATACTAAGTAAGATAAACTACTCTGAGATTAATATTAAGGAGGTAAAGGTATGCATCAAAAGATAGTATACGTAATGCTCTTCATCCTGATCACGGCCACGTTAGCGCTCTCGGGCTGCACCCAGCACTCTCAGGCTGAAAATGGAGAAACTATCGAAATTACAGATATGGCAGGTAGAACTGTGGAAGTTCCTGAGGACGTAGATAGGGTGGTAGGTATTGAGGCGGGTTCTTTGAGGTTGCTCACGTACCTTAATGCCACCAATAAGGTAGTTGGCGTAGAAGACTTTGAAAAAAGGGACCATAAAAGGCCTTATATCATGGCGCATCCCGAGCTGACTGACTTACCGTCTATAGGTCCTCAACATGGTGGTGATGCTGAATTGATCGCAGCACAGGACCCTGATGTAATTTTCTGGACTTACACTAAAGCAGGTGACGCCGATGACCTCCAGCAGAAGACGGGGATTCCAGTGGTGGTCATGGAATACGGTAGGCCTCATGAGGAAGGCAGAAAAACATTTTACGATGCACTAAGACTTATGGGGGATATACTGGATAAAGAAGAAAGAGCAGAGGATCTGGTCCAGTACATGAACGCCACGATACAGGAATTAAACCATAGAGCGGAGGGTATCTCTGAGGAAGAAAAGCCGACTGTTTATGTGGGAGGTGTTGCTCACCGCGGAGCTCATGGAATCACGTCCACCGAGCCCGCTTACGCCCCTTTTGAATACGTGAATGCCAGAAATGTTGCCAGCAGTATTGGGTTGGAGCACGCCATGGTAAGCAAAGAGAAGCTAATCCAGTGGAACCCCGAGATCATGTTCGTGGATAGACAGGGATATTCGCTGGTAGAGAAGGACCTTGAGGGAGCAGAATACCGGAGCCTTGACGCCATAGAGAATGAACAATTGTATGGTATACTTCCTTACAATTATTACACCACCAATTACGCCACAGTCCTGGCAAACGCCTACTACATCGGTAAGGTCCTCTATCCGGATAAATTTAGTGATATAGGTTCGCAGGAAAAGGCGGATGAGATCTACGCTAAGTTTGTGGGTGAGCCAGTTTATGAGGAGATGGAGAACGAATTTGGAGGTTTTGGGAGGTTAGATCTGGGGTAACTCAGTATGGAGTGGATCATGTCTGAAGAGGAGATGCTGGCGAGTTACAGAGAGTATGCAGGAAAGAAACTGCTGTTCGGGATGATATCAACTCTACTTTTATTAGTAGTATCATTCTTCTCCATAACTTATGGCCCGGTAAATATTCCTCTCCCTGATGTTTTTTCCGTGATTGCAGGACAGGGTCATGGGAACCAGCATTTTTACAACATCATCTGGAACATCAGGCTCCCTCAAGTTCTTACTGCAATAGCGGCAGGTGCAGGACTGGCTATATCCGGAGCAGTCATGCAGAGCGTGCTGAGGAACCCTTTGGGATCACCATTCACCCTGGGAATTTCTCACGCAGCGGCTTTCGGGGCAGCTTTCTCCATAGTCGCCCTGGGAGCGGGGACCATGCAGAGCAATAGTGCTGATGCAGTGATTCTCAACAACCCCTATATTACTACTATTTCTGCCTTCATATGGTCCCTGGTCTCAACCCTGATAATAGTAGCTCTGGCTACCTACAAGAGAGCCACACCAGAGACTATGATCCTCACCGGAGTGGCTCTGGGCTCTCTATTCACCGCAGGTATAACGGCTATGCAGTACTTTGCCAGTGATGTAGAGCTTGCAGCAATGGTCTTCTGGACATTTGGGGACGTTGGAAGGACTACCTGGCAGGAATTGGGCCTGATAGCAGCGGTAGTGGTACCCTCAACCATTTATTTTGTCTATAATAGCTGGAACTACAATGCACTTGATTCAGGGGATGAAACAGCCAAGAGCCTGGGAGTGAATGTCGAAAGCCTGCGGGTTAAGGGCATGCTCATGGCTTCACTTGTCACTGCCTTGATAGTTTCCTTTGTGGGGATTATTGGCTTTATCGGGCTGGTGGTTCCCCATATCGTGCGCAAAGCCGTGGGTGGTAACGAAATGTATTTACTTCCTTTTTCATGCCTTTTAGGAGGCTTACTCTTGCTTGCTTCCGACACTGCTGCCAGAAACTTGCTTGCTCCTGTGGTCCTCCCTGTAGGAATCCTGACTTCATTCCTGGGAGCTCCCCTGTTCATATACCTGGTAGTGAAAGGGAGGGAGTACTGGTGAGAGTAAATGTTAGTGGAGTAGAGTTCAGCTTTAACGGAGCTCACGTATTAAAGGATATTGATTTGACAGTGAAGAGTGGAGAAGTGCTGGGTATTGTAGGGCCCAATGGCTCTGGAAAAACAACTCTTCTGAGGTGCATCAACCGGATTTTGAAACCTAAAGCAGGCACCATCCTAATAGATGGACAGGAGTTAAACAAACTCGGACAGGAGGGCATCGCCAGGAGAGTTGGCTATGTACCCCAATCAGAGAACAAGACGTTCCCTGCCACTGTCTTCGATACCGTTTTAATGGGCAGGAAGCCCCACATGAACTGGAAACCTGGCAACCGGGATTTAAAAGTAGTTTCTGATGTCCTTAGAAAGCTGGGTCTGGAATCGCTGGCCATGCGTGATATAAATCAATTAAGCGGTGGTCAAAGACAGAAGGTCGTAATGGCCAGAGCTCTTGCTCAGGAGCCACAAGTTCTACTGCTGGATGAACCAACAAGCAGTCTGGACTTAAAACACCAGATGGAAGTTATGAATATGGCAAAAGCTCAAACCAGTGAGGGAGTCTCCGTGGTGATGGCAATCCACGACTTGAGTTTAGCCGCCAGATACAGCGACAAGATCATCATGTTAAAAGACGGTTATATCCACCATGCAGGTGGGACGGAGATACTTACTCCGGCTAACATAGAATCCGTTTACGAAGTTAAGGTGAGAGTAAAAAATGAGTGGGGCAATATATGGATCATGCCCGAAGAGCCATTAAACCGGCCAGGGAGAGGATAAAATCGTAGAATTGTAGAATTCTTGATCCCAGAATTGAGATAGTTATTATATAAACTGAATTTGAGGAGGTGAGGTTATGTCAATGGAAAAGGAATTTCTTGAACAGGCGAAACAGTTTCACGGTCATTTGTGCCCGGGTGTGGCTCTGGGGATTAGAGCATCATCCGTTGCCATGAAGGAGCTGGGTATAGAAAGGGCTGGATTGGATGAAACCGTTGAGGAGAGCATTCTTGCTTTAGTGGAGTGTAACAATTGCTTTGTTGATGGTGTTCAGCTGACCACTGGATGCACGCTGGGGAACAACGGTCTCGTTTTCTGTGATCTGGGTAAGAACGCTTTGTCCCTGGTGAGAAGAGATAATTGGGAAGGAGTCAGAGTTTACACTGAAATGGAGAAAATAAGCAACCAATATTTCTCTAAAGAAGTTAGAGAGCTTTTCGAAAGAGTTATAATCAACAGACAGGGAACTGAAGAGGAAAAAGAAAGGCTGGCAGATCTGTGGGATAGCATATCCTGGCAAGTTGTGGAACTTCCCCAGGATGCTTTTTCGGTCAAACCAATAACAATAAAGCCTATAGAGCAGGCACCGATCTTTGAGAATGTTCGCTGCGCCAGCTGCCAGGAACTCGTTATGGAGCCCAGAAGTGTCGAATGCTCGGACGGGAAAACATACTGTCTGACATGCTGTGGTGAGGAATATCTTGCAGTGATCGGTAGAGGGGTCATCAAAAGGAAATGAAAAGATTTAGAGCCGGGATAAGATCGGGATTTACGCGTGTTAACAGGTGTGTGCATATAGTTAACTGACTGTAATCAACTCCGACACACTTAAGTATAGTTTTTAGATATCAACATTATGAGATACCCAGTGGTTGCTGGTCAGTTCTACCCCTCAAACCCGGATTCATTGAAAACCATGATCTCAGAGTTCAGTACACCAGCATCGAATCCATCGATAGCAGCGTGTGTATCTCCTCACGCTGGCTACATGTTCTCCGGAAAGACTGCAGGAATGGTTCATTCGCTTATTCCTGATGTAGAAACCTATGTTATTGTAGGACCAAACCATTCGGGATTCGGGTCGGCAGTAGCGATCTCCATGGATACATGGGTTACTCCTCTGGGTGAAGTGGAGATAGATCGGGAGTTTGTTAAGGCCATGTCCGAGAGGGTTATGGACGTGGACGAGACAGCGCATAGATATGAGCACTCTCTGGAAGTCCAGGTGCCGTTCCTCCAGCACCTTCACCACGACTTTAAGATAGTTCCCATATGCTTGGGAATGCAGGATGAAGAAACGGTGAAAGAAGTTACTGGGGAAATTATAGAGGCTGAAAAGAAAACAGGGAGAAAAATAGCTCTCATCGCCTCCAGTGACATGCACCACTTCCTCCCTGAAAGGGACTGCAGAGAAAGGGACAATAAAGTGATCGAATCTGTCTTATCCATGAACATGTCCAGATACTTTACAACTATATACGAGCTTCAAGCCAGTGTCTGCGGTTACGGCGCTATTGGTGTAGCCATGGAATATGTTAGACACTTGAGTGGAGAAGCCGAATTAATAGATTACTCCACCAGCGGCGAAATTGCCGGCAGGGAGAGTGTGGTAGGTTATGCAGGAATAGCCTTTAAAGTTTGATTCTCGATTATTAAACCTAAACTTAAACTTAAACCTAAACAATTGAAACTATTTATAAGATATTCGGCCAATTAAACTCTTATGGACAGCGAATTAAGGAATTCTTCATCATACCGGTTTTTGGTGGTGTTGGTCTTTACTGCTCCGGTTAAATCAATCCATAACTTTAATTCAACAGTTGACTAAAGAGAGGCGGAGAGGACGATGTTGCTCGTTTTACAGGATAAAAAATGGAGACATTGGAGACATTCTTCAAATTCTATGTAAGTATAACCATCCTCAGAGCAATGGAAAGATAGAGAAGTGGTTCGATCTCTATAGGAGGTACCGAAGCTCTTTTGACAGTTTGGAGGAGTTAGTTGAGTGGTAACAGGGATAGACCCTATATGAGCCTCAACTTCCAGGAAATGGAGACACCAGAGCAAGCATTCTACCGGAAGTGTGACGACATTGTCTGTGGTAACTTCTCATCGATGGTGGAGAGAGTTATTGGGGTGAAAGAATGAAGCGAAATAAATTCCAGATAAGACACTCAAGTTTAAGTTCAAATAAGAATTTAAATTATATAAATTGGAAAAACCCTGTGCATCACTAAGACAAGAGTAAAGTAAAAATCAAAATCCTTATTAAGTTGAAAAATATAGGGCGGCGCAGGGGAGGTCACTGTTCAAACTTCAATATAATACTATTGAAGAATAAAAGCCTGCCAACCCAAATTTAAATAGTTAACCTCCCCGTCATATTACCCTTCTCCTTTCTACCTTTGTGATGAATGAAATTGTGCTTGATTTCTATAATTTATATATCCTGCTGGTCGGCTTGCTCTCAAGTTTTTTTGAGAAAGCTTAAGTAAGCTGAATATAAGGGTCTAAAAATGATTGCTTCAGCTCCTGGTAAGGTAATACTCTTTGGTGAACACGCAGTGGTGTATGGAAGGCGTGCAGTAGTCACCGCCATCAACAGGAGATGTTATGCTCAGGTAGAAAAAAGCAGTGAGTTCCACATCCGGTCCAAGATCGGTGTATCCGGGCTTGATTTTAAAAAACATCCCTACATAAGCCATGCCGTGAAAAGGTTCAGAGAATACAGGTACATTGAGGGAGCTGAAATTAAGATTGACAGTGAAATTCCGGTGGGTTCCGGTTTGGGAAGCTCTTCAGCGGTTACAGTTTCTGTCCTTAAAGCGCTGGATGCTGAGTTCGAAGGCGGTTTAACTCGCGAGGACATTTTTGAGATAGCCAGGAGTGTAGAGCTGGATGTTCAGGGGAGAGGAAGTGGGACGGATCCTTACATATCCACTTATGGTGGAACCTGGCTTATTCCGGATAAGAAAAGTTTTACAGCTGGTAAACTGCGATTTGTGGTCGTGGACTCTCAGCAATCTTCTTCCACCAGAAAGATGGTCTCCAGAGTGGCCCACTTGAGGGAAAAATATCCTCAAATAATAGATGCCGTCTTTGATGTAATAGACTGCATCTCCACAGATTCGGTGGAGTACCTTCAGAATAAAGATTTAAAAGCCCTATCAAAGCTGATACACCTCAACCAGTGCATGCTGAAGTCAATAAATGTCAGTACAGAAATAATTGATTTACTGGTCCAGAATTTATCTCTATCTGGAGTAACGGCGAAGATAACCGGAGCAGGAGGCGGGGGCTGTGTGGTGGGTGTGGGTGATGAAAATGCCGTCCATGAAGCACTTGAGGAGTATCCGGCTTTCCTGCTGGAGCCTGAAATGGAGGGAGCGAGAATTGAAGACTGAACTAAAGATCCTCAAAATCGGCGGCTCAGTAATCACCGACAAAAGCCGGGGATTTTTTGAGAAAGCCAGAGAAGAGGAAATGATTAGAATATCTGAGGAAATAGGCGCCAATCCGGGGAACCTTATAATCATACACGGCGCAGGCTCTTTCGGCCATCCATATGTGGAGAAATTTGGAAGGGATATGAATGCTTCAGCATCTATTTTAACCCACATGGCGTGCAGAAGATTGAATACATTATTCTGCAACGCTCTCTTTGAGAGTGGGGTTAACGTTATCCCCATAAATCCTTTCTCGGCTTTAAGAGCAGGTGAAGAGCTGGAAATAGATGAGGATTTCATTTTTGCTGTGATCGAGGAAGGAATAGTCCCCGTTTTGCATGGCGATATGGTTTACAATCGGCCAAAAAAGACCTTTGAGGTTTTATCCGGGGACAGGATAGCCTTTGAGATGGCCAAAAAAATGAGTATAAGCAGGATAGGTTTTGCAACCGATGCCCCGGGAGTAATTGTTGACGGAGAAGTCCAGGACGAGCTTAATATTGAACAGGACTTACTGCAATTTATTGAGGAGGCTGAAAGCAAATCAGATGTGACCGGGGGGATGAGAGGTAAACTTAAATCCTTGCTGGAATTACCTTCAAACTCAGAAGTGCTTATATTTAGTGGCCTGGAGCAGGGCAACATCCTGAAGTTTTTAAATAATGAGAACGTGGGAACAAAAATACGGAAGCAGAGGGATTGAATGGAAAGAACCAGGAACAGGAAAATGGAACACGTGAAAATTTGTCTAGGAGAAGAGGTAGAATCCACCTACAGCGGTTTTGAAGACGTTACGTTAATCCATAACGCCCTCCCTGACCTCGATTTTGAAGATATTGATACAGAGTTAACCCTTTTTGATAAAGAATTGAGAGCACCAATCCTGATAGCCTCCATGACAGGAGGGCATAAGGAAACCATAGAGATAAACAAGAATCTGGCAATAGCCGTGGAAGAGATGGGCCTGGGAATAGGTGTGGGAAGTCAAAGAGCAGCCATCGAAGACGAGGAACTGGCGGAAAGCTTCACCGTAGTTAGAGATAACGCCCCCAACGCCCTAATTTATGCCAACATAGGCCTTCCACAGATAATGGAGTGCGGAGTAGAGTTTGTGGAGAAAGCAGTGAAAATGATCGAGGCCGATGCAGTAGCAATCCACTTGAACTTCTTACAGGAGATCATTCAGCCCGAAGGAGAGGTTAACGCCAGAGGAGGCATTGACGCTCTGAAGGAAGTTTGCACAGAGATTAAGACGCCGGTTATCGTCAAGGAGACTGGAGCAGGGATAACCAGAGATGTGGCCCTCAAGTTAAAGGAAGCTGGTGTTGATGCCGTAGATGTTGGAGGCAAGGGTGGCACCAGCTGGAGCGGAGTAGAGGTGTTCAGGACGAAGGATGAGCTCACCAGGGAAGTTGGTAGGGATTTCTGGAACTGGGGAGTCCCCACGGCCTTCTGTGTTCCAGAAGTGTATCCTATATTGCCCACTATAGCCACTGGAGGATTGAGGAGCGGACAAGATGTGGCCAAATCCATATCTTTAGGAGCAATCGCAGGAAGTGCAGCTCTTCCCTTCTTGAAACCAGCAACCAAGTCCGCTCAAGAAGTGAGGAAAGAGCTGGAGTATTTTATGCAGGGGCTGAAAGTTGCCATGTTCCTTACCGGATGTGAAAAAATTGAAAACCTTAGAAATACACCCATCTTCGTTCAAGGCCTCCTTAAGGACTGGCTGGAATCAAGAAATATCGACGTCAGGGAATTCTCCCGGAGGAGATGATTATGCTCAAACAGGAGATAGAAAAAAGGTCATCTATCATTGAAAAGGAAATAGATAGGTTCATCAATTTAGATGAACCGGAGGAGCTTTATAAAGCCTCCAGACACCTGCTTTCTGCTGGCGGTAAGAGATTAAGACCTGTTCTCGCTCTAATTTCTGCTGAAGCTATAGAGGAAGATTACAGGAAGGTATTACCATCTGCAGTTGCTATTGAAATAATTCACAATTTCACTCTTATTCACGATGACATTATGGACAAGGACATAATGAGAAGAAATGCTCCTACCGTTCACGTCAAGTGGGATGAGCCTACGGCAATCCTCGCTGGCGACACTCTTTTTGCCAAAGCTTTCGAAATTTTAACTGAATGTGATGTGGAGCCTGAAAATGTGGTCAGGGCCACAAAAATGCTTTCAGATGTCTGCGTAAAGATATGTGAAGGACAGTACCTGGATATGGGTTTCGAGAAGAGGAAGAACATCTCCGAAGAGGAATACATCAACATGGTAGAAAGGAAAACTGCCGTTCTAATAGCAACTGCGTGTTCCATACCCGCCGTGCTTTTTGGCAAGGATAAAAAAGTGGTGGATACTCTGTGGAATTTCGGCCTGCTGAGCGGGACAGCTTTTCAGATACACGACGACGTTCTGGATGTGATCGGTGGAGATAAGATCGGCAAGGACTGGTGCAGCGACATAGTGGAAGGAAAGATGACTTTGATTGCCATTAAGGCCATGGAAATGGGGGTCGATATTGGTATTTTTGGCAAGGGAAATGCGGAAGAGTCGGAAAAGAAAGAGATTATGGATAAACTTGTCTCTTCCGGTGCCATAGGCTATACCAGACAAATGGCTGAAGATTATTTAAATAAGGCAAAATCCAATCTGGCCGTTCTAAAAGAGACTCCGGCGAGAAAACTTCTGGAAGATATTGCGGACTACCTCATTCACCGGGAGTATTAGTATGAAAGAAGTGGTAATGAAGTACGTAGTGCAGAACATCGCCAGATACGGGAAGGCCAACGAGAAAGCTATAATGGGCAAGGTAATGGCAGAGAAACCGGAGTTAAGGGAAAGAGCGAAAGAGGTCATACAGACGGTTAAGGAATGCATAGACGATTTTGAAAAGCTCGATCCCGCCCAAAAAAAAGAGCTGTTCGAGAAGTATAAAGAAGAGAGGGAAAAGAAGAAGGTTGAAGATAAAACCCTCTCCCCACTAAAGAATGCGGAGAAGGGTAAAGTTACTATGAGGTTCGCTCCTAACCCCAACGGAGCGGCGACTCTGGGCTCTGCAAGAGGTATTGTGGTGAACAGCGAGTACGTCAAGAATTATGACGGCAGCTTTATCTTGAGGTTCGACGACACCGACCCCCGCACCAAAAGACCGCTGCTGGAGGCCTATGACTGGTTTCTGGAGGACTGCGAATGGCTTAATGCAAAACCGGATAAGGTGCTTTACGCTTCAAAAAGAATTCCCGTATATTACGATTATATGGATAAATTGCTTGAAATGGGTCATGCGTATCCCTGCTTCTGCTCTCAACAGGACTTCAGCCATTACAAGCGGCAGGGCGAAGACTGTCCCCACCGAAATGTTGCTGTGGAGGATGCTCTGGATATGTGGCACAAGATGCTGGAGGGGGATTACCATGAGGGTGAGGTCGTTATCAGGATCAAGACAGATATGAACCATCGGGATCCTGCCATAAGGGACTGGGTGGCTTTCAGGATCATCTACGAAGACCACCCTCTGGTGGGAGATAATTACCATGTTTACCCCATGCTGGATTTTGAATCGGCTATCGAAGACCACCTGAATGGAGTTACCCATATCATCAGGGGAAAGGATCTGATAGATTCGGAGAGGAGACAGGAATACGTGTACCACTACCTGGGTTGGGACTACCCTCAGACGAAGCACTGGGGGAGAATAAAGATCCAGGACTTTGGCAAGCTGTCCACAAGTGAGATCTTCAAAGAGATCGAAGCAGGGAGGTATGGGGGCTGGGACGACCCCAAGCTGCCCACAGTTAAAGCCCTGAGGAGAAGAGGATTTGATCCTCAGGCTTTGAGGAAGTTCTTCATTGCTCAGGGGGTTGACGAGAATGACGTTTCTGTGAGCATGAAGAACCTCTACGCGGAGAACAGGAAGGTTGTGGACTTTGATGCCAACCGCTACTTCTTTGTATGGCAGCCGGTAGAAGTTAAAATAGAGGGAATGGAAGTTAAGGAGCCCACAGAGATCACTGAGGTTTCCCTCCCCTTGAACCCTCAGAAGCAGGACACAGGTTATAGGAAGCTCAGTGGAAGCAGTAAGGTGTTCTTGAGCAGGAGCGATATGGACAGGTTCGAGGAAGGAGAAGTGGTGAGGTTAAAGGACTTCTGCAATATCAGGATCGAAGATAAGGAAGAAGGTCTGGCCCAATTTGTCACTTCCGGGCTGGAAGAGGTTAAAAAAGGAAAGAATATAATACACTGGCTCCCTGAAGAAGATGCCATCCCTTGTGTGGTCTATGGAGTGGAAAGGGACTATTCCGGTTATGCAGAGAAAAACGCCCTCAATGATCTGGGGAAGGTTGTACAATTTGAGAGGTTCTCTTTTTGCCGATTGGAATCGTTTGATAAAGCATTGAGAGCTATCTACGCACACCCTTGATATTAATAATTTTAACCTCTCTTCTGAGTTAACCGGTTTTTGAAGGTAGTCAGAGGTTTTATTTGGGTTTAATTTTGCTCTGATTTTTTATTTCAATCTTTTAAATATTCTATCATAAGGTTTATTAAGGTAGATATCATATATAATGTTAAGGTGGGCCGGGGATAGGTGTGTTTCCTACCTCCCGCCGGCTAAAAAACCTCCAATACTTTTTTACTTACCTATCCTGGGCCCACAACCTCCAGTTAAACATCTCTTAAGCAATTCTATTTTAGGGTGGATCTTTCTCTCATAATCATTGGTTTTCCAAAACTGATAAATCAATAATCATAACAACAATTATCATGAATAACACTGTAGTGAAAGACGTTGCCGACCTCATAGGTTTATCAGCACTTATGGCATTTACACTGGTAATAACGGTTATTGCAGTAGCCGCAGAAGGCGCCCTCTTATATTTTTACGAGCCCAACAAACTCATCTGGATACTGGAGATATTTCTGGGCATCTACGGTGTAAGCATAGGTGTTTTAAAGATAAAAGAGACAATCAACAGAGCATCCGCAGGATAACTATAATTAAGTATAAAATAAAAAATTTGAGGGATTTAATTGGCTTAGGGATCTAAGCGTTTCAATCACCTATCATCCGCCTCATCTCATTCGCCACCTCGGACATGTTCTCCATCACTTTTGCCGATTCCGTATATTTCTCCTCACTGAGAAGCTGGTAGTATTTCTGCCTGAGCTCCAGATATTCTTTAACGTTTTGAGCCAGCTCACCCTCTAACACTTCCTTTACTGGAGTGACATTCTCTTCAGGAACTGGTACCTGAGTCTCTCCAAGTGATGCCATTACAGCAGTTCTAAGGTCGTCAGCCATGGCAGCGTTATCCCCATGGACCGCGATCACTCTCTTCATCTGGGGGTAGGGCAGTGTCTCAGAGCTGAGGTATATGGGCTCAATGTAGATTATATCTCCTTTAACGGGGAGGACAAGTAAGTTCCCTCGCAGGACAGAGTTACCTGCCCCTTCCCACAGAGTGAATTGTCTGGAGATCTCGGTATCCTGGCCTATGATCGATTCTACCTGCATGGGCCCTCTTGCCAGCTCACCTTTGGGGAACTTGAAAGCTATCATCTTCCCATAGTTGCCGGGGTCCTGAGCCACACCTAACCAGGCCCTCATGTTGTTCTTGCCTTTAGGAGTGAAAGGTTTGATGAGGGTAAACTCCTCTCTTCTATCCTCAAACCCTGAATAACCTGTCAAATCCAGCAAAATGTTGTAGGCATCCACTTTTTTACTCTTTCCGTGGTACAATTCATTTGCAGATTGCCACATATCCTCTTTCTGGTAGAAGGCTTGATAATCCTCCATGTGGTACCTCTTGAATAGATTCGTCTGGATGTTGAACAGCTCCTGAGGATAGACCAGATGACTGTTATACTCGTCGGGCATCGTCTCTCCAGCCTCGAAGAGATTGGGGTATATATTGGAGAATGTCTGGGCCATGGGATCGTCTTCGTTTATGATGTAAAAGCTGATATCACCTGTGTTGGACTTGACAAAGCACTTAACACTATCCGAAAGGTATCCGGGCACATTACTGTTTGAGTAGGAGTAGGGATATTTTTCTGCCCATGTTATTCCGTGCAGGAGGTAATACAGGCTGCCGTTCTTGATGAAGGGGTGGGCATTGGAATCGTAGAACATAAATGGAGTTATCCTTTGTGCCCTATCCTGAACATTTCTATGGAGCAGCATTTGCGAATCTTCTCCCACATAGTTAGATACAAGAATATTGAAATCTCCAGTGTAAAACCAGGCCACTATCTTTTTCCACAAGCTGTCCAGAGCTATTCCGCTGTCATGTTCGTATCTGTATTGAACGTTTTCTCCTCCCATGGGATAGTCAAACTCGTTTAGGCCGCTGGCCTTTACTATGGTGTAATCTTCTGTAATCTCTCCATAGTATATCCGGGGCTCATAAACGCTGGTAATATTCCAATCGCTCTCTGGCGGTATGTTCTTTACCTTCATTATGGGAGAGCCATCAGGCTGTACTTCACTTGCCGGTGACACGACGGAACCAAAACCGTGAGTGAAGAACAGGTGCCGGTTCTGCCACCCTCCACCTTGTCCACCTTCGTAATCCATTTCTCTGTTGCTGATCACCGTGAGCTTTTTACCTTCCTCAGTCTGGTAACGCCCCAGATCGATTTCCGGGAACTCATAGTAGGTTCTAAGCCTCTGTTTCTCCTTGTAGGTGGTCAGTACGGGGCGATAGTCTATGATCCGGGCATTCTCTACTGTGGGGCTCTCCAGAGCCTCTTGAGATGACAGGTTTCTACCGGAGGTGTAGGTAACTTCCCTGATGTTATCAAGATCGTATGCTTTTTTGGTATAATTAATAGTCTTCTCTAAGTATGGCTGTTGGATCCCCGGCTCGTTCGGCTGGACACTTATGGTATTGATGGCACCAAAAGCTACAGTGGGGATAATAATTAAGATTATTACAACGACTGCCAGCACTCCAATCTCCTTCTGGAGCAAACCGAATTCTTCTGTCTCTAGCTTACCCCATACATCTCTCAAATTTCGTAGCACGTGAATTGCCAGCCCGCCAAGCAGCAAAACACCCAGTGCCTGAATCCAGGTATATGGTATGTAGTAGTTGACGGCCATAAAATCTGCTCCTGTGGGTACCTGAGCTCCTGGATTGAAACTCCACAGGTAGGAGAACCTGAGCAGCCATACTGAAATTGCTCCCACAACAGCTAACACGCCCACTGAGCCGATAATGGGCCACGAGCCCAAAAACCGGAATGGATGCCATGCCCAGCCTTTACCGCTTTCACTTGAATAATCAAAATATTTAACTCCACTCTCACTTATCTCCAGCCTGAAACTGCCCAGAACAAATGATAAAAGGCACAGGAACAGGACAAGGGCAGCAATCCCACCCACAAAAGCGAGCACCGTTCTCAAGAATGGGAGGGTGAACACGTAGAAAGAAACATCATAACCAAAGATGGGGTCAGTCACACCCCAGGGAGACTGGTTCAAGAATTTGAGGACCGTAAGGTAACTGCCGCTCAGCAAATTACCCATAATTAATCCCAATAGAACCGCCAAACCCTTATAGAGCTTGCTCCCAATATCCGGGAGCTGATCTCCCAATGCTTTTCTGATAGTTCCCCAGGAAAGCAAGAGAATTGCGGTAGTAACAGCCCAGCCAACGAGAAAGAGAACAACCTGGTAATTGAGGTTTTTCATAAACACTGAGAGGTATCCAACTGATTTGAACCAGTAATAGTCCATAATAAAACCTGAAAGTGCTGAAATAACCGTTGCGATAGCCGAGATTGCTATGATGATGAAAACAACCCATTTTATTAAATCTTGATCTGACTCTGAAGACATCTAATCACCTCTTGACCTCAATTATTTATGAATTAATTATTTTTTTCGCATCTGTGAAGTGAAACCTGTGAAGTGAAAAGCTGTATTTAAATAGGTTTTAACATTTATGAAGAGCAAAATCAACTTCATGTTAGGTGAGTTAATGTCCTCCAATGATTTACACGAGTTCGGAGATGCCACAGCCAGAATCAAAGAAGGTAAGAAGGGCTATTTTGCCCAGTGTGGTTGCGGATGGAAGAGCAGAGAACATTTAGAGCAAAAAGAAGCAGTTATATCCTTTGAGGAGCATGTCCTCGCTGATTCCCGACATGAGGTTGAAGATGTAGATCTGCCTCCAAGAACAGAACCCCAATCTGAGAAGAATGTGGTTAATCATGCCAGCCTTCTACTTGCCTTCTTGGGATTCTTGTATATAATCTCTCCTATTGACCTCGTTCCCGATTATCTAATAGGGGTAGGCTGGATCGAGGACATAATCCTGGGCATATTCTGTGTGCTATTTGCGAAGGGTGGATGGAGAGGGAAATCACCTACAGAGATCATCTCCGAGATATTTTAGGTCACTAACTTCATCTTAGTGGAGATGGAAACCTCATCGAAGAAGCAACTATAGCTATAGATAGATATATCAATCCGAAGTTTGTAGATCACTTTATGACGGGTTACATAGCAGTTTTTGTGGTAGGAGTATTATTTCCTCTAATAATCCTATACATGCTCTATGCCATACAACAGAGCAGTCAGGAAGATGAGGAATAAACTCCAAGTAAACTCCAAGTAAACTCCAAGTAAACTCCAAGTAAACTCCAAGTAAACTCCAAG
>CAZQTT010000041.1:0-7062 GCA_964596255.1 uncultured archaeon | reverse complement strand
TCTTGAGGTAGAGATGTGAATGGTCGGGTTACATTAGATGTTGCAGCTGGCGCAGATCTTAACGAACTCTTTTTTAAGCTCTTTCATATCCTTTTTGGAGAGCCAGGGATAGTCCTGATAGGTGAAATCTATTTCCAGGTCCCAGGGAGCGATACCGTATCTCTCTGTAGTAAAGTTCTTGTTGCTCATGGACCTCAGATACTTCCCCACATCTTTCTTGTCGATCCTGCCCTCTTTATCGCTGTGGAATCTCCTCCCAATGCTGAGAGGCATTTTCCATCCCCACGCCTCCTCATCGAGGCAGATTATCTTCTCGATTCCCAGCGATTTGAGTTCAGTAGCGGACGGGAAAGCATCATTTACTAGATAATCTCTGTGGGTGTCTATTAGAGTTGCGATACCTTCAACCCTATCCAAATCCTTTTTTTCTTCTTCAATCTGAGGAGCATAGTATTTTATTGTTTCATGGGCTCTTGTATGCCCATCATTAACGTAGAAGTGGCAATCAATATTTCTGGGTAAAAGATTCTTGGCCATAATCGCCGGCAAATGGGGGAAACCCGCCTGAACTATGAGATAGGTTTTATCAGAGGGGCAAGACAACATCTTTGATCTAAATAATCCCTCTACTCCCCTTACTATTTTCTGGTCTTCCTTCTGAATTTTAGCTCTAGTTTTATCTCTCACCCTGAAGGTGTTACCCAAATCCTCATTCAATAACCCGAATTTCGAGCCATATACGGAAGTATAATCCTTCATAAACGGACCACGTCTGTAAGCTTTTGGCCCTTGTACCCTCCACAGATGGGCTTATAACCTTTATGCCGGATATATAAAGTATATAAGAGGTCTTGCTGTTCTCTCTTGGTTGGGATAGGGGGTGATTTTGCAGTTTCTTATGGGTTTCTTAAGATAGTAAAGGTGGTTATTGGTATGAAACTTGGGGTAGGTGATTTTTTGATAAGCCAACTTCATGTACTGTAATTGTCAGAGCATGTATTGAACCTAAAGCCTTTTGTCTTTAGAAAATCTCTTAGAACCCTCGAATAAGCTGTGAGAGAGTGTAGGAGTAATTAAAATCTTATAAGGGAGCTAAGTTTTTTTGATATCCTCAGACCTTACGCTTTAGCATTCTCTCAAAATGAAACCAATAAGATTGCGGTTGTAGAGGTCAGGCACCATTTTTTTACTGTATTACAAAGTATAGACCTAAAGCCCATCAGGAGTACCTTTTTACACCAGAAGATACGTTACGGAGGTGTTTCACTACGTTCAACACCTCAATCTGATGGTCCACTTTCTGAAGCTGGTTTTTTACTGAATCACTCAAATTTCTCTCTTTTTGGGGTGTCCATAAACTTAGTACAAAGTTTTTTTCCCTGTTGTAGTAATCTGATAATTTTTTGAACCCTGTTTTTTCAGCCAGTTCCCTGACTTTTTCAGTTGTGTATTTTCTGGATATCTCTGTATGGATTTTTTCTCCCTCTGAAAATTCTATTTCCATGTTCAGGCTCTTGATGTTGACTGTCTGATTCTTTTTGCTTTCTATGTAGCTTTCCATCACATGCTCCACTGGATTGTAGGTGGGAACGTGTTCGAAAGCGTTCAGGTCGAAGTCCCCATCCAGCTCCCTGTTTATTCTTTTTAACAGGTTCAGGTTAAATTCTTTAGTAACGCCGTATGGGTCGTTGTAAGCGTTTAAAAGTTTTTCAGGGTCACTGGTTAAGTCAAAGCCTATTAACATGCAATCGTTTTCATCCAGGCTTGAACAAATTTTTTTCAGGAAACTTTCTTCTTCTTCAGGCGTGAAATTGCCTATACTCGAGCCCAGAAAAAGTACCAGCATTCTACGATCATCTTTTTTATGCAACCACTGCAATCCATTAATGTAGTCGGCGTTTACACACCTTATGTGGTAGTCGTGGTTGTCTTTCTTGGTTCTGTCAACGAATTCTTGTAATGCTTTCCGCGATATGTCTATAATCGTTAAACTGAATTCAAGCCCTTTTTCCACAAAAGATTCTAGCAATATCACCGTCTTTTTCCCGTCTCCAACCCCCAACTCCACGATATTAACTGGCTCATGCCCTAAAAAGGAGGCCAAATCCTTTGAGTGGGTTTTTAAGATCTCTTTCTCTGCATTGAAGAGATAATATTGTGGCAACTCCATGATCTTCTGGAAGAGTCTCGATCCCTTGTCGTCGTAGAAGTGTTTTGAGGGAATGAATTTCTTTTTTGCTTTCAATCCAGCCTCCACATCCTTCCGGAATTCATCCCCTATCTGACTGGGTTCATCAGCTTCCTGAATGTTTTGAGGAGAGATTATCATGGTAGCATTACCTCCAATGCAGTTTCACCCTCAAAATGAATTATTTTAGGTAAATCCCTTGTTGCGTAACAACCCTCACTACCCTCAAAATCTTCTTTATCATCTACCACCATTCTAAGAATCCCCCTAATTGAATCCCCCTATATTCGTTTATTTCTTCTTTCTCTATGTATATTATTCTTTTGTCTCATAAATCCAATTAAAAAGCCTAACTTGAAAAGCGTAACTTGATATGTTTAAGGAGTTGATCTATTACTTGGAATACGATCTTTCAGGAGGCGCCAGGAATTCCGGACCTACAGGGTCTTTAATGGTCTCATTTAGGATTTGATCTATTTTTTCCCTCACATCGAAGTCTAATTCTTGTCCTAATACGTCATTTACTTCCTCAAGGTACTCTGGTTTCCAGGCACCCCACAGAGCTACAGAATTTTCATTATCCAGAATCCACTGGATAGCCAGACCCGTTAACTCTCTGTCTTGCTCTTGTGCTAGTTCGGAAAGCTTTTCCACCGCCTCCAGGTATTGCTGGTATCGGGGTGGTTTGAATTTGGGGTCATCCTTCTTAACGGAGTGCTCGCTGTATTCAGCACTCGGCAACAACTTGCCTGTCAGCAGACCCTGACACAATGGCCTATAAGCCAGAAATGTTATGTCATTCTCTTTACAGAAAGGAAGCACGTCATTCTCGTATTTTCTCTCAAAAATGTTGTAGGGCATCTGACAGGTGTTCACCTCAGCTTCTGCGGAGAACTCTTCAATCTGCTCCACACTGAAATTGCTTACACCTATGGCCCTCAACTTCCCCTCTTTCTGGAGATCTTTTATTGTTCTGGCTGTGTCTCTTAAAGGGTGGAGAGGGTCGGGCCAGTGCACATGCAGGATGTCAACGTAGTCTGTTTTCAGCCTCTTCAGGGAAGTATCCATGTCTTTCAATATTCTTTCAGGGGTTCCGTTTCTAACTGTATTATTTTCGTAGTCCAATCCGGTTTTGGTGGCCAGAACAAACTCCTGGCGATCGTATTCTTTTAAAGCCTCTCCAACAATTTCTTCTGAACGCCCTTTCCCGTAAACTGGAGCCACATCAATTAAAGTGATACCCTTCTCCAATGCCCTATGAACAGTTCTTATTCCTTCTTGTCTGTCGTGGTACCCTATTGGCTGGCTGCCCAATCCTATTCTGGAAACCTTGATATCTTTTCCAGTTATCTTGGTGAATTCCATGGTTCCACCTAATCACCGACGAAGTCGCTCCAAATACTGTCGTATCTGTCTTCTTTCTTCTTGAACTCTTCAATTGCCTCTGGGTCGGGAACTACTTTGTATACATTGCCTCCTTCTTCCTCGCCATGAAGATCTGTGAAGTACATTCCGTCTGGGCCGAATGCCAGGCCGCAAGGACTTGCAGCTCCATCTCCTTTGTAGACAACAAAGTTGTCGCAGGATTTTACTGCCGTAGCATCTTGATTCAACTGGAGCTTTACAATCTTTTTACCTTTCTCAGAACTGCCTTTCTGATAAGATGCCCCAAATAAGGCTACAAAAAGATCATCGTTATACTGCGATGGGAATTGACCATCCTGCATGAAATCCATTGCTGTTGGTGCTTGAGTGTAGTGCCACCAGAATATGGAGTTCTTTCTCATGGTGTTGGGCCACCCATAGTTTTCGTACGGCTCTACCCTGGCGAGTCGATCATCTTTATCCGGTCCATTTCCTGCAATATACAGCCTCTGGTCGCTCTTTCTCCATGCAGCTCCGAAGGGATTCCTGAAACCTTTGGCATAGACAGGATTCTCCGAGATGGGGTTGTCCCATGGTATGCTTCCATCCTGATTTAACCTCAGCACTTTGCCTCTGAGATCGTTCCAATCCTGTGACTTATACCATGCTCCACCATCACCCAAAGTCACGTACAATTTTCTGTCAAATCCAATAGATACTGATTGGATCTGATGAGCTCTCCGGGTAGAAGGTATGTCTTTAAGTATATCCTTATGACCGTCCATGTGGAGACCGTCTTTACTTCTGGTTCTGACCAGCTTTGATTTCACCTCGTTATTCTCTTCGTATATCATGCTCAGGTAGAGGTCTCCAGATTCAGGCTCCACACAAATACCGGTTAAACCAGACTCACCGCTGCCGGGGAACTCATGACTGGGTTCATAGTTCAACAACCCCTCTGCATAGGTGTAAACAGTGTAGTCGTTGGTTATAGCTTTTACCTGCCCATAAAGCTCAGTCAGGTAAATCAACGGGTCTTTGGGGTCTTTATTAGGGTTAGGAACAAAAGCAATGTTCACCGGAAGATCAAGACTGTTTGCAACATGCTCTATTTTAAAAGCAGGGTATACCCACCAATTCTCAACATTACCCCCCATAACTTTCACCAAAATTATAGATATTATCTAACCTTTTAAGTTTTACTTTAAGTTTTACCTATTTTTAATTTAATTCTTTATTAAATGACATGAATTATTTTGAGATCGAAGAACGAGTTTTAATGCTTTCTAGCAGAGATCTCTCAGTTTTGAGTCACTCGCCTATAAGGATTTAGAAGAATAGCCTTTTTAACACCAATTCATCTAGATTTCTTTAAATGAGGGTTAAGGGGAAGATCGGCTGGAAATGGGTTCTGTTGTCTCTGTTCTTGCTTTTCCTGTTGCTGTATTTCATTTTCGAGTGGTCGGGGGTTCTAACTCTTCAAAAGACTAAAGAATACGTACAATCTTCAGGCCCACTTGCAGGATTTTTGATCACATTATTGCTTGTAAGCGACTTGATCACTCCTGTCCCTTCTTCGGTGCTGATGACTCTTGCCGGCTCACTGTACGGGACACTAGGGGGTACTGTTATCGGTAGCAGTGGCTCGCTGCTCTCATCAATTATGGGGTTCTTTGTAACCAGGAGATTTGGAAAGCATAAGGCTCTAAAGCTCATAGATCAAAAAGAAATTCATTCCATGAACAAATGGTTTCACCGGTGGGGTGAGGGAATATTGATACTGTCCAGAATGATTCCCATGCTGACCGAGACAATGTCCTGTTTTGCTGGATTCACCAGGATCTCCTTTAAACGTTTTCTACTTCTTATTTTCGTAGGAACCGTTCCAATTGCTTTATTCTATTCCTACTTCGGGAGCAGGGCGCAAAGTGTTTCTGAATGGTCCCTACCGCTAACGGTGGGGGTTGCGGTTCCCGGTATAATATGGATTCTACTCCATTTGAAAATGAGAAGCGAAGAATACGAAAAATGATCAGTGACAATCCGCCTGTATGACTCAAGAGCTTATCCCGTTGTTCAGTCTTTGAATATTGTTCTTTCTTTGGGTTGTTCTTTGAGTTGGGGTATCCCTGTTTCGATGGGGTTCTCATCGCTGCTCCACTCAAACCAACCTCCGTCGTAGATTGAGATGTTGGGCCATGCCATCAGGTAGGCGTTAAGGAAAGCTTCGCTGGCTCGCCATCCGGTCCCACAATAAAAGGCAATGTGTTTCCCGGGAAGTATTTGTTTTTCAGCCCAGTTTTGGGCTATTTCATCGTATTGCCGCATTGTATTATCTATGTTGCGGTGGTTCTCCATATTGTAGGCATCGCTTCCATTGTTTCCGAAGATTGAACCGGGTATGCGCCCTTTTTTGCTGATGTAGTTGTAGCCGCTCACGGTTCCTATGTATTCGTCCCAGCTTCTGACGCTCACCAGCTCGCCGTTTTGGGAGTCCAGTAATTGCTTTGCCTGTGGAGTGTCGATAATGTATTCCGGGTGGGCTGGGACCTCCACACCAAAGTCTTCAGCTTTCTTTATCTCGCCTTCCCTGTTTGTGAGGCTGTAACCCTCAGCTTCCCACGCGTTCAGTCCCCCGTTTAATATGCGGACATCTTTAACGCCAGCGTACAACATTATCACGGCGCAGCGCATGGCTGCTAACTGACCTGCATTCATGCCGGGGTAAGAATCCCATTTGTTTGGGTACGAAAACCTTCCATAGAGTATGACTGTTGTATCTGAGGTTATTCCGTATCCGAGGAGTGCCTTCTCCAGCTCCTGAGGAGAACGCCGGTTCCATGTTCTATGGTCTTCAAGCGATAAAGTATCGATATGGATGGCTCCGGGTATATGTCCTTTCTCGTAATCCTCCCTGTATCCGTAACTTGTGTGACCTAACACGAACCTATCACCCTCATATAATGGCGGTTTACCTCCCTCGACAAGGGTTTTAACCCACTCAGGATAAACGAGTTTATCATATCTCGGGAGCCTTTTTAGGGGGAGTCTCTCATCTTTTGACCGCTCAAGGAAACGGTTGTAAACGCTCACGTTCTGGTATCCCTGTTGTAATAGTTTATTCCCCAGGTATTCTGACTCTCTTCCATCATATCCGTAAACAATGATCGAGGACTCTTCTGAAACGCCTTTCTCTTCAAAAACGTTCAGCCAGTCATTATACTTCAACCATCTGAGGGGAAAAGAAATTGCTCCGGGTATATGCCCTCCCCTAAATTCGCCTTTCATTGCCCACCCATTGAACGCGTCAATGGGGCGAGCATCAATTAGAAAATTATTCTCATTTTTAACCCACTCAAAAAGGTTTGCGCCATCCATGTTCGTTTCACTTATACCCATAATCTTCAACCTCAAATGTATAAAACCGACATCTCTCCAATTCGGGTCTAAGGGTATGCGGGGGGAGGGATTTGAACCCTCGGACCCCTACGGGACTAGACCCTGAATCT
>CAZQTT010000040.1:0-23761 GCA_964596255.1 uncultured archaeon | reverse complement strand
GTACACTTCTACTAAAATAAAATTTACCAACTTATTTCATAGTAAACCCTAAGTATTAATACCCAACTATGACAACTGAATTCCGATGCTGGATATAACCGTAGTGATACTTCTGGGTGCCGTTTACGGGTTTATCAAACCAGGGAAAGAAGATAGAGTTGACCTCTTCAAAAAGGGGGTAACAATTGGATTGATTATTGGAGTAATACTGGGGCTTATCAGCGCTTTGATAGCATTTCCACTCGGATTCATCGTTTCAGGTGTTTCCTTCATTGGGGTAGGCTTATCTACAGTTATCGCCATAGCCTTCCTGGCTATATTCTTCACCATTGGAACTTTTATTGGGGATCTGGTGGAGAGTGTTGTAAAGCGTTGATTACAAAAACCCCATGACTTGGAGTGCTTCCACAACCCCCTCACCATTTTGTCTGGTAAGAATAACGTCTGCCCCCTGCTTTAACTTCTCATCCGCATTGGCTACCGCGATGCTCTTGCCGGATGCAGTAAGTAGGTCAAGGTCGTTTCCGGAGTCCCCTATAGCAGCGAAATCTTTAGCTGTCAGATTTATTTTCTGGGCAATATAATTTAGAGCTTTGCCTTTGTTCACATTGGCATCAATAATGTGATATGCGAATCCGGAATCAACTACCTTCACCTCGCTGCCCATCCCTTTCTCTTCAATTATGTTGATGGCATCCTCCACGGGGAAGTTACGCCTCATACACACCTCTGATTTCCTGTACTCCTCGTCAAGGAATTCGACCTTTAAATCGCTCATCAGCAATTGGGCAGCTCTATAGCACTTCTCCTTGTCTCCCAGGACCGTGTCTGCTCCATCATAAGAGAATCTCACCACGCCCCCATTCTCACATATGGCCATATCCGATACACCGATCAGCTTGGCGGTAGTGCGCGCGAAGCAAGATATGTTGCCTGTGGCAAGCACAATGGGTAGATTAATTTTTCTCAGAGCTTCTACAGCATTGCAATTTATGCTTCTGTCCTGATATGTGAGTGTGCCGTCAATGTCAATAGCCAATCCCTTAATATTCGACATGGGGGTTCATTGAACCGGGGAGTATTTAATTTATATTCTCCCTGTATAGGGTGAATAGATATAACTTATCATAAACTTACACATCATAATGTGAATTAGTGTTACTAAAAAAGAAAAAGTTAATAAATAGCTCCAACCGTAATAGGTTATGGAGTGCAAAATTAGAATAAAGCACTACTGGGACAACAATGTTGATGTTCACCATAAATATTTCTCATTTTACCCCCCTGAGGAGTTCATATGGACTGAATTTTTAACCGGTAAACTGAAAGGCTGCCAAAAAGTACTGGAAATGGGATGCGGGACCGGAAATCTCACCAGGATTTTATTAAGTGCAGGATATGATGTTACGGCTGTTGACATTTCTCCCCAGATGTTGGGAAAATTTGCATTTAGAGAAAGCTGCAAGACGCTGCTGGGAGATGCAGAAAACCCCTCATTTAAAAATTCCAGTTTTGACGCCATAATTTGCAGGAATTTGATGTGCACCCTACCTGATCCCCATAAGACCCTCCATGAATGGTTCAGAGTACTAAGAAGGGGAGGTAAACTAATAATAATCGATAAATTGGATGGAATGAATATCAGGGAAAGAATTGGAAATTTTCTGGCCCTGATGCTGGAAAGACAGAATTTATGGAGATTGGGTTACGGAAAAGATACCTCAGGCCTTATTCCTTTCCATCGAGGGTTCAAACCCAGTGCTTTGGAATTGCTGGTGGTGAACAGTGGTTTTGAGGAAGTCGAGATCGATAGAATGGAGGCAGTTAACGCTGTTAGGAGAACAAACGTACCTTTCTATTACAACCTCTTGCAGGAAGAGAATTTTTGCGTTAAGGCCCAAAAGTTGTAGTAATGAGTCCAAATTAATAAAATATCAGAAAATAATTAATACATCTTTGTAAACCAATGAAAAGTGAACACTTGTGATATCTGTGGAAAAATGGAGTTTCTTCCCTACAAATGCTCTTACTGTGGTGGGACATTCTGTGCAGCTCATAGGCTCCCCGAAACGCACTACTGCACGGGAGAATGGAATGTCCCTGTAAACGTAAAAAAGAGGGAAGAGGTTAGTGGAAAAAAATCCCAATCCAAAATGCCTAAAATTCCTTTTACTTCTCCCTCTTCTTCCCGATCCGGAAAACATGATGTTGATTTTGGTGGCTTTCCACCCCCTTCCCGTGGTTTAGGGGCTTACGGTTACAACAATATCATCATAGGAACGTGTGCAGTTTTCTTTCTCATCTCATTACTGTTTCAACGCCCCGCGATAGAGTATCTGGCTCTCAACCCTGACGCAGTTCTTTTCCGTCCCTGGCAGCTTGTCAGCAGTATGTTCCTCCACGGAGGATTCGGGCACTTCATTTTTAACATGATAGTTCTGTTCTTCTTCGGAAGCGAACTGGAGAGAAGGGTTGGAGGGAAATGGTACTTGATCATATTCTTTCTTTCAGGGCTTGCCGGAAATTTTGCCTATCTGGGTTATGCTTACTTCACCAACCCGCTAATCCCCGCTTTGGGCGCCAGCGGAGCTATTTCCGGCGTCTTGGGGACTTTGGCCATCATCGCTCCTGAAATTCGAGTGCTGCTCTTCTTCGCCATTCCCATGAATATTCGAACATTAATCGTGCTATTCGCTATTGGGGAGATAGTGTTTTTTATGGGTTCGGTCGGCTCCGGGATCCAAACCGGAGTAGCTCATTCTGCTCACCTGGCTGGCCTGCTCGTGGGTCTGTATTACGGGAAAAGATTGAAAATAGTGAGAAGATGGCGGATGTTTTGAAGCTGGATAGACCCATTGCCGTGTGGATGGAGAAAGAGAGATCCTGGGGCGTCAAAAATTGTTTAACCATTATCTTGAGGACTAAAGGCTGTCACTGGAATAAATGCCTCATGTGCGGCTACTCACAAGATGCAGACAGGAGAGTTTCCACCGAAAACCTCCTTAACCAGTTTGATTACGCCTTGGGTAAATTTAAAGATGACTTTGATATTGTAAAAATATTCACTTCCGGCAGCTTTTTTGACGAAAGAGAGATCCCCCAGGACATTAGAGAGCATATATACCAGAAAGTAGCGGATGATGGAGTTGAGAAACTTTCTGTAGAGAGTAGACCACAATTTATAAGCAGAGATAAACTAATAAGTGATGGAGTTGTACCCGAGGTAGGAATCGGTCTGGAAACGTCTAATGATTTCATCAGGGAGCACTGCATAAACAAGGGTTTTACCTTCCAGGATTTCAGGAGAGCTGCTTCGATGCTGAAGGAGGAAAATGCCATGGTCAAGGTTTATCTTTTGCTCAAACCGCCGTTTCTTTCTGAAAGAGAAGCTATAGACGATGCAGTCAAATCCGCTATTGATGTCAAAGAGTACGCTGATGTGGTTTCCATAAACCCTACCAACATTCCCTCTAAAACATATATCGAAGTTTTGTGGAAGAAGGGGATGTACCGTTCTCCCTGGCTGTGGAGCATGGTGGAAGTTGTTAAGAAAGTCAGAAAAGAGGGTATTGAAGTTATTGGCGATCCTGTTGCCGGAGGGAAGGAGCGAGGCCCTCACAACTGCGGAAAATGTGATGGTCAGGTGTCAAGGGCCATCAGGGATTTTTCTCTATCTCAGGAAGTTGAAGATCTGGAGGAGCTATCCTGTGACTGCATCCATCCGTGGAAAAAAGCTCTAAAACTGGAAGACTACTCCAGAATCCCACTTTTCAGATAAAAATTTCAAAACGTTATTGGAACATGGGGGTTAGCCCAAGTCACCAAAAACCTTGATTAGCATCCTTTTTAACAATAAATCCATTAATCAGGTATTAAGGCTCCATTTGAGAGTATTTTCCGAATTTGATGCATGTGGTATCGCGAAGCGATGCCACGCGGCTCCAGAACGCATTTCTGGGTAGCGATAAACTTTAATCACATACCTCGTAATTAATGCCATGGGAGAAGTTGGAGGGACAGGCAAACTTTTTGGTACAGATGGCGTGAGAGGAATAGCCAATGAGGATTTAACTGTTGAAATGGCTCTTGATCTGGGCAAAGTAATGGGAACCCTGAGAAAGAGGGTTGCGGTGGGGATGGACGCCCGGTTATCGGGTTCAATGTTGAAGAGTGCGGTCATCGCAGGTATTACTTCTGCTGGTGCGGATGTGGTTGACCTGGGTTTTGCTCCTACTCCTGCCATACAGTATTACGTAAAGAAAAAGCGAGAAGTGGGGGGAGGCATTGTGGTAACCGCCAGCCATAACCCTAAGGATTACAATGGTATCAAGTTCATCCAGGAAGATGGTAGGGAGTTTACCAGGGATATGGATGATGAGAGCGAGAGAATGTACAAGCGGCAGATATTTGACAAAGCGGATTGGAGAAATGTGGGCCAGGTTTTTGAAGACAGTTATTTACGCTTGTATCTTGATGGGATGAGGAAGCAAATAAACGAGGGGGCCATAAAGGAGAAGAATTATACTGTAGTTATTGATTGCGGAAATGGGGCAGGTGTGGCGGTAACTCCTCAATTGCTAAGGGAATTGGGGTGTAATGTCATCAGCATAAACTCTCATCCTGACGGCAAATTCCCGGAAAGGAATCCTGAGCCTACAGAGGAGAATGTGGGCTTCATGAAGGAAGTAGTAAGTTCAACCTCTGCTGACCTGGGTGTTGCTCACGATGGAGATGCGGACAGAGCTACTTTTGTCAATGAAAAAGGAGAGTTTGTGGGAGAAGATATCATACTGGCGCTGATGGCCAAGCACTACATAGAGAAAAGCAATGGAGGTAAATTTGTCACTCCAGTATCCTCCTCCAGATGTGCCGAAGATGTGGTAAGGGATGCTGGTGGTGAAGTGGTCTATACTAAAGTAGGTTCTCCGGTAGTTTCCGAGACCATGCTGAAGGTAAATGCCGCTTTTGGCGGTGAGGGCAACGGTGGATTGATATTCCCGGAGCACCTGCATGCCAGAGATGGGGCCATGTCGGCAGCTAAAATCCTTGAATTGATGGCCGTAGGAAATAAGCCCTTATCCCAGCTAATTAGTGTAGTGCCTGAATATTACACTCTTAAAACCAAGGTGAAGTGCAGTGATAAAAACACTCTTTTAGAGGGGCTGCAGGAAGAGTACCCGGATGCAAACTTGATCGATGGCGCCAGGATAGACTTTGAGGATGGCTGGCTGCTTATAAGGCCTTCAGGAACCGAGCCTATAGCCAGAATTTTCGCAGAAGCAAAATCGGAAAAGCGAGCTCAGGAATTGCTGGACAAAGGGTTGAACTCGGTCAACAAGATACTGGGGTCATAGAGGGTACTTGCCCAGAAATTACAAGAAATCCATCAATGTGGTGGAGGATTTTTTATTTCCTTTTATGAGGTTAGCTATCTTCTGAAAATCTTTTTCATAGCTTTCTCTTAGCTGCGGACGATAGAGGATAGCTGCTGGATGATAAACAGCTATTATTTTCATCCCATTAACTTCCTTTAACTGTCCTTTAACTTTGGATATTCCTGGAAAGTGGAGATTATACATACCGAATATAAAACTGGCGGCATGTTTTCCCATACAGACCAGAACCTTGGGATTGATTGCGTTGAGTTGCCGGACAAGGTATGGAGAGCATGCTTCCACTTCTTCTGTTCGGGGGTCCCGGTTGTTGGGCGGTCTACACTTGAGTATGTTAGTGATATAAACATCTTTTCTGTTGAGATTCAGGACATTTTCGATCATCTGGGTAAGCAGCTTTCCAGCAGCACCAACGAATGGCCGTCCCTGCAAATCCTCTTCCTTTCCGGGAGCTTCACCCACAAAAACAACTTCAGAGTGGGGATTGCTTTCACCAGGAACGTAATTGGTATTGGTTTCCCACAAAGGACATTTTTTACAGGACAGAATCTCTTCTACAATTTCTTTTAGGGATTCGCTCACAGTCTGCGGTCAATTTAACCTCTAAAAATATTTTCTGTTTTTGGTTCTGGAGAAATCAGTAGATAAACAAATCTTTATGATTCCCCCATCGAAAAAAATTAGAAAAAAATTAGTAATATTTTAAGTATGGACGAGTGGAGGAGACCAAATGCATAATCTATCAGAGTTGCTTGAGGTGGCGAGAGGGGATAAACAGCCCGATCTAATTTTAAGTGGAAAAATCTTCTCTGTCTTTACTGGAGAAGTGTTTGAAGGAGATGTGGCCATCTATGGGTCAAAAATTGCTGGCGTAGGTAACTACGATGGCGAAAACAGGATAGAAACGGATGGAGTCATTTTACCTGGTCTCATGGATGCCCACATGCATTTAGAAAGTACACTTCTTACACCCTCGGAATTTTCTAGAGCTGTACTGCCTCATGGTACCACATCTGTGTTCATTGATCCCCACGAGATAGCCAACGTGGCGGGAGTAGATGGAATCGAGTATGTTTATAATGCTTCCCGGAATCTTCCGATCAACTTTTTCTTGAATGTGCCTTCCTGTGTCCCTGCAATAAAAGGGTTAGAGACTCACGGTGCAGAAATAAATGCTGGAAACGTATCTAAATTCATTACGTGGGACGGCGTATTGGGACTGGCAGAAATGATGAACTTTCCTGGAGTTATCTGTGGAGACAAGATGGTTTTAAGGAAGATAGAGGCTGTGGGAGATAGAGTGGTGGATGGGCATGCTCCCGGTTTAACCGGCATGGAGCTAAATGCCTATATTGCTGCCGGAGTACAATCCGATCATGAGTGCATTTCCGGTGATGAGGCTTTGGAAAAGGTACGGAAAGGTATGAAAGTAATGATAAGAGAAGGCTCAGTAGCAAAGAACCTTGCAGAACTGGTCAGTGTTGTGAATGATTTTAATTCAGAGAATTTCATGCTGGCCTCCGATGATTTCCTTCCCATAGATATAGACCAGGGACACATGAATTACAGATTGAGACTTTGTGTGGAGAACGGTTTGTCTCCACAGACAGCTGTCAAAATGGCCACAATAAACACCGCTAGATATTTTGGACTGGACAACCTGGGTGCTGTTGCCCCCGGTTACACGGCTGACCTAACTATTGTGGAGGACTTAACCTCCTTCAAGGTGAAGACGGTGGTTAAAGACGGTGAAGTTGTGTGGGACGGTAAAACCACAGTGGAAATAATATCCAGGAAAGCTGAAGAAGTTAAGCACATGGTCGCACTCCCCGATATTGAGGAGAGTGATTTGAAAATAAGAGCAGAAGGAAAGAGATGCAGGGTCATAGAACTAATACCGGGTCAGATTACTACCAGGAAATCCGAAATTGAGCTGCCTGTGAAGGATGGTTTAGTACTTCCTGACGAGCAACAGGATGTGGCCAAGATCGCAGTGGTGGACAGATACGGCCGGGGTAAGTACATAGGATTGGGTTTCGTGAAAGGTTTTAAGTTGAAGAAAGGAGCTATGGCCAGCAGTGTATCCCACGACTCTCATAACTGCGTATGCATAGGAACCGATGATAAGGATATGATATCTGCTATAAAGAGGATTGGAGAGCTTCAGGGTGGATTCGTAGTTGTAGACAGAGACGTAAAGGCTGAACTCCCTCTTCCGGTAGCCGGGTTAATCTCTGACCTCCCGTATGAAGAAGTAGTTGAAAAATTAACGAAGGTAACTGAATCGGTAAAAGAGTTGGGTGTAGAAATAGAACATCCCTTCACTGCTTTGAGCTTTCTGACACTCCCTGTTATACCGGAGTTGAAGATAACGGATTTCGGTCTGGTAGATGTAAGCAGAATGGAGCTGGTGGATCTGTGGTCCTGAGCTACAGTCGAACCAATATAATAGGTGATTGAATGGAATTGGAGATGCTCATTAGCCGGGATGACATAAAAAACAGAGTAAAGGAGGTCGCACACCAGATAGACAGAGATTACGAAGGTAAAAACCCCCTCCTGATTTGTATACTTAAAGGCTCTGTTATATTTCTTTCAGATCTCATAAGAGAACTCAGGGTTGATGTGGAGATAGAGTTCATGGATGTTAAAAGTTACATAGGAACGGAGAACCAGGAGCCAGAGATTAGACTGGACATAGGTCAGGACCTGAAAGGAAAGGATGTAATCATTATTGAGGATATAGTGGATACAGGAGTAACCACATCTTCCCTCAAGAGCATGTTACTGCCCAGAAACCCTAAGTCCCTCAAAATCTGCACTCTACTGGACAAACCGGATAGAAGGAAGGTGGATGTTAAGGCTGACTACATTGGATTCGAGGTCCCAGATGTATTTATTGTGGGTTATGGATTGGATATTGACGGGAAATACAGACAGCTGGCCGATATCCATTACGTCACCTAAAAGTAGGATTAATCTTTGAGTTAGTAAGCAAACCTAGAATTGAGCTTAACTTAGTGGATGCTCGCCTAATAATCATATAATATCGAACACCAATCTACACCCTACACCCAGAATATTTATAAACCAAATTTCCTTAATCTATTACTGCACTGATGAATATCTCACCTGGCCTGGGTAGGGTAGCGGTTATCCTTTGGGACTGTGGATCCCAGGACCCGGGTTCGATTCCCGGCCCAGGCCCTATCCCCCCGTACCTTTTCTTAAAAACAAGTATAATGGGTTAGATAGTAGCTCCTGCTTTATTCCGAGAGTTTATCTGCAGATAGTTTATCTGTAATTTCATTGATAAGCTCATCGCTGGACTTATGTTCGATGTCTTCAATACCTATCTCTCTGGCCATCTTCTCCAGTTTTTGTCTTTTAGCCTGTACATTTCCGGTTTGGGCTTCTTCGTTATCCTTTTCAGAACCTTCTCTCCCGAATTCTGACTCTACTTGAGCTCTTACTAATTCTATCTTGCTTTTTCCCACGTTTTCTCCCACTCTTCTGGCTAACTTGGCCATAAAATCATCGAACATATAGGTGGTTAGGGGTTTTTCTAATAAATAACTAATGATACCCCCATCAATCGATTCACACAGATAAGTGACTCAGATTAGTGACCGATAGATAAAAAAACTCTTTCCATCTGAGAGATAGTATAGGAAAACAAAGAAGTGGTTGATTATGCGGGTTAAAGAAGAGCAGACCTTACTGGTTTGGAAATGTAATGGTTGCAATTACGTTAAAGGCTATTCAGTACATGACAAAGGAGATGGTGAAGACGAAAGCGAGCCTGAAGGCTCTAGATTGGAGAGTGGTGAGCCCTGCTCCGAGTGTGGGAGTGAATACTACATTGTTTTTCCCTGCGACCACAATGCTACCATACCGCTTGATGGTGAAGAGATAGGTAATGAGTTGTGCAGTGATTGCGGGGTTGTTATTGAGGCCAGCAAAGAAGAGAGGCTGAAGGTCATTGATTACCAAATTCAGGAGACGGAAAAACAGCTCTACAACATGAAGTCTATTAGAGAGTGGTTAGTAGAGAAAGGCTAACTAATTAGTGGACTTTTTCTTTATCTACTATGTCTGTTCTCGTTTAACTTCAAAGTAAACTGTCGCTGCTCCACCTCTTTGAGGTCCGGGGTCGGGGCACTGGAGCATGTGGGATTCAGAAGCCATCCAATCCTCACTTTTCAGCTCTTTGGATAGTGCTGAGAAAAAAGGTAGCATACTGGAAAGGGCATAGATGCACAACTTTTCGCCTCTCAGGATCCTTAAGCTCTGGCCATCTTCTTCTATGAGGTAGCTGTCACCCACGCTGTGAATGGGGCAGTCCCCTTCAATCTCTTTGACGGTTACGATAATCCGGTATCTTGACATATTATTTCCATTGTCAAAGCTATTTTAAACCTTGCTATACTGGTTTGGGCTCGTCGGCAACCTTTTTATCCATTGCTTCCTTTGGGATTACTCATAGCGGTTCTGGCTTACGAAACAGGAATATATGATAACGCCTTATATGCGTCTATAATCGTAGTAATTCTAAGTTCAGCAATTCTATCTTCATTTGCTATTGGAAGAAAAAAATGCGGCCTGGAGATGGTCTACAATGTTTATTGAGTCCCACTTGTTAACTTCAATGATAGTTACGTTTTGTAATTATATAATCAAGGTCATCATTACAAGTGGGGGGCAATTTAAATAACAAAGATGACAAAAAGCCTATATGTCCAGAAATTTGACCAACTTAGAGCATGTCTTGGGAGTTCTGGGTAGATTAGTCCTAGCTTTTTTTATTTGCTTTGGGGGATTCATTGTAGTGGTGAGAGGTTATCAATTTTTGGCTACAATCGATTTTGAGAGTTTCTTTGGTATTATGGCTCTATTTTTATTCTATGTAGCGATTATGGTAGTAGTAATTCTATCCTACAAGGTCCTAACGTCTGGAAATAGTATTTAACTCAGTATTGGGGTTTCTTGTGACAAAGCCACCAGTCATAACACTCTATTTCCCCTTCTCCAGCCTTCTTGAGGCGTTCAGAAGCAGTGACAACGTCTTTTGGAGGCGGTATTATCACGTGATCGCCTATAAGCTCATTTTCGGGCCAGTTAGCGGGCATAGCCACTTTTTGCTCCTCAGCCACTTGAAAAGCCTTCAGCATTCGGAGAAATTCGTCCATATTCCTCCCCAACTCTTGTGGGTAAAACAGCATTGCCCTTATGACGGAATTGGGATCCACTATAAACACTGCTCTGACAGTACTGGTTCCCTGGTGAGGAAGCATTCCCAGGGTTTCTGCTACTCTACCCCGGTCATCAGCGATTATGGGGAATTCTATTTGTTCACCCAAATTATCTTTTATCCACTCTTCCCATTTTATATGACTGAATACTTGATCGATACTCAATCCAATAAGCTCAGTGTTCAACTCCTTGAACTTATCGAACCTTTTCTGGAAAGCATAGAACTCCGTTGTGCACACTGGCGTGAAATCTGCAGGATGAGAAAAAAGCAAGAACCATTTACTCTTATAGTCATTCGGAAGGACTTTCTTACCATGAGTCGTTACTACTTCCATCACGGGGAACTTTGACCCGATCATTATGTTTCCTTTTTCTTCCATTAAAACCACCCTTAATTTTTCTTATTGTAAATGGTTTCCACCCATAATATAAAATTAATTATAGGTTTAGCTTTCAAATTTCTAATTATTCATTTGTGAATACCCTGTTATTCATTGGGTGAGAGAAAAGGGATTGTATTTATTGTTCAAGGGTAAGGAAGTAAAAATGCCATTTTTTGATTGCTCCTTTGGGTATTCTACCTTCCCTAACATCATTTAAGAGCTTATTTCTATCCGCGATTATCTCCAGAGTTTTTCCCTCAACTTTTAAGTCGTCACACTTCAAAAAGAATCTGGATTTTTCAAAATTGTCTTCTTTTGTCAATTCAGAGCTTATTCTTTCGCCTTCCTCTTTGGAGATATCAGCAGGGATGTAGAGCTTCTTGAGCTCATAAACGAAGAATAATGGCTCGGTGATATTGATCTGGAGCATGTCCTCCACAAATTGAACTATTTTGTGGGTATTTAGTATCTCCACATCACCTTTTTTGAAATGCTCTCCTGCAAACATCCTGTAACCAGGGAAATCCTTCACTTCTTCTCTGACCTTAATTTTAAATGAATCTCTAAGTATTTCTTCATATATCACGGGCACTGAGCCATTGTTTTCGATTATCACCACATCTCCAGTGTCCACATTGATCCAGTTCTCAGAAAGGGAGGCCAGCAAGTTGCCGTAATTATGGTTGGTCCTGGAAATTGGCTCAACAGTGCCGTTCTCTATAACTGGAAGAGTTAAGGGGAACACGTACATATTCCGGCCAGTGAGAAGACTGGAAGCGAAGGGACCTATTTCACTCCCAACATATAGGTTGTTGAACCTGGTGTCTGCAAAATCTTCAATTTTCCTCCACTGCTGCGAGTTGAGAGAAGTAAAGCTGAAGATAAATGTAGAATTTTCAAATTTTTCAGAGAGTCTTTCCTGAACTTCTTTAGCGGCTCTCTCTACTCCCAACCTGTCTATCAGCTTGGAAACTAGGCAATTGCATTCATTGTTATCCCTGTAAGATTTCTCCATACCCCCCTGAAGGCTGTGGAGGTCCGCCCACTTGAGTATGGTCGATGCCGGGGCAGATACCACGGAAACATCTTCCATCTCCAGTATGGTGGAGAGGACTTTTACATCTCTGGAGTTCTTGTAGAAGTCAATGAGATATGATTTGGGGTCGAACATCGACAATACTAACCTTTGAGAGAACTCTGAAGAGTAGAGCCTCACATTTCTGCCATCAAAACCATCGGTAGCAAGTCTGGTGGGGACAAAGATTATAGCTGAAGAATTTTCGGTTAAGCCAGAGGAATCGAAGATGGCCTGCATTCCAGGAGCCCATATCTTTTCTATTAGCTCATCAGTTATGCGGAAGTACTTTGGTTTCGAACCGGAGGTTCCGGAAGTGTGACATAGAATTGAGGGCCCAGATTGCTCAAATTCAGGATTCTCGAAAGGAGTAACAGCCATCGTGTGGGGATCCGTCTTTTTGAAGGGGATTCGGTCGAATATGTCCGCATCCAATCTTAGGTTACTTAATATAATGTCTTCATATTCTTCTTTAGATGCAATATCCAACCAGCTCTTCCAGTTTATCCTCTTAATGTCTCTGAATTTGTTATTAAATAGTTCCTGGGTCTGGGAGTCGAGATCGATTTTTTGAGTTTCCACTATTACAGAGGGAGTTCAAAAGTTTAAATTTCTATTGCCACCCTTATCTGATGAGGATACAAAGGTTTTTTAAAGATCATGGGGGTTATGGGGAGATTATGAGTGACTTTGGCTGCAAAGAGTGGTTCTCATTTCTACCCCCATTCACCGCTTACGTTATACTGGGATTCTACGTCCTTTTTACCACCAACATCCTGGCAGGTTATTTTTACCTTCTTTACGTTATTTTTATCTACACGGGAATGATCATGGGATTTTTCTGCACCAAATGTCCCCATTATGGACAGCCATGCTCCTATATTTTTGCCGGTCCTCTGGCCAAGAAACTGTTCACAAGAAGAGAGGGAGAATGCACGCCACTGGAGAGGGCTTTCCCTGTAGTGGCTTTCATTATATTGCTGGCATTCCCCATATTTTTCGTGCTCAATAGGCCAGTATACTTGATAGCTTTGGTGGGGATTATAATTTTGATAGCATTTGTTAAGCATTTATTGTCTGTGCTACATGCAAGAATACCAATTGCATGGGAAAAGACATCTCAATCAGGATCAAGAAGGAAAAGTGAATCCAGAATGAATTGTTCGAATAGCAAGGAACTCACCCCTGGATACTGGATATTTTGGAAAGATTTTTATAGCACCTTTTACCCATCTAAATATGGAATAATAAAGGAGAGTGGGGGTGATAGGAAATGAAGAGATGGTTAGATCCTTTTGACGAAATACGGCGATTACAGGACAGGATGGAAGATTTACTGGGAGAGATCAAGACTGGTGAGAAAGGATTGGTTGTACCTGAAATGACCCAGTTCCCCGCTGACGTAATCGATGAGGGCGACAAAGTAAGGGTTACCGCCGAACTGCCAGGATTCAAAAAACAGGACATAGATTTAAGTATAGAGGATAGTCAGTTGGATATTTACGCCAAAAAAGAGGAAAAAGAAGAGGAGAAGGGGAAAGACTTTATAAGACAAGAGAGGAAATTCGGTGAAGTTAGAAGAAGAATACCACTGCCATCAGACATTAAAGAAGAGGAGATCAAAGCAACATACAACAACGGAGTTCTGGAAGTGACCATGCCAAAAGCCGAGGCTGCCAAGAATACCACCATAAAAGTTGAGTGACCAATCGAAAACCCATAAATGTATAATTTATTACCTATTCTCCCCTCTTCTGTTATTTCAGCTTTGTAAAATATACTTTGGTTTTACCTCATCTTCTATAATTAGAGTCTATCAACTTTAGGCATGGACTGTTATTCTCCCTTTTGCTGTTGGGAACCTGAGAGCATTACTCTGGTTTTAAATGATCTCAATCAAATTTCTCATAATATTCTAAATCCAGAGCAGTTTCTGTGGGTAATCTGTAGATCTTGGCATCCCAGCTATTATTTATGACAACTCGGATTATATAATATAAACGTAAACACAAACTTCAATAAAGTGGGATAAGGACTTATGGAAGTGAACGAAATATATACTGGGTAGAGGGATAGATGTGCCATCTTTGGAAACTCATCGCAAGATCGCTGAGCTGTTAAAAATGGATAAGAGTACCTTCAATGGAGTATATGACTTAATTATATCCGATAGAAAGGATGAAGAACAGTGGGAAAGAATATTTGAGTTGGTCAAACTCAAAAATACCCCAAATTTTAGTGATAACCAGGAAGTAAAGAAATTAATCAAAAACGTCTGGTGGTCCTCTAAATGCCAAAAGAATATACCGTGTTTCTTTTTTAAAGCTCAAACTGCTTACGACAACTTTGGAACAGATGGATTGAAAGCCTATTTTCTCTACCATACCTTGGATTATGTTGACTGGTGGCAAAACCCCCCAGAGCCCTATTTCCTTCTAAAGGTTAGAATGCTGCCGGAGATGACCAGAAATGAAAAAAGAAAACTTCTGGGCTATGTAAAACAGAAGCTATTCAAATACCAAGAGTTCTCTCTTCGCCCCGTAAGCCGGAATATATATCTCGTTTGCTTTTACCTGCTTGATGACAGAGTTTTTGACATAAAGGGTAGTTTTGAAGAGTCAAACATTAAGTACAGATTTAACCAAGAGACAGAGAGCTTGATGCAGAATGCCTTCTCTCAGGTGAAAGATAATTTCTGGGAAGTTCTGGAAATGATATATGCGGAAGGGGAATAGCCCAGAGAATTTTAAGACTAAATAAACTAAGACTGTTACCTTTAGCTCACGTTGAAGGGAACGGGAGTGAAGCATGCCAGCATCACTCCGAAAATGAGGACTCCTGCTATTTTACGCTTGAAGTCAAGATCGGAGATATCGTTGAGAGGTGGAGGATGTCCGGCACTATGGAAGAAGGAACCAATAAGCCCCCATACAATCCATATAGTCCCATTGGATCCTAACATGGATATAATGAAGCCCATTCCAAAGAGAATTAAAGGAACTAAACCAGAGAGGTACTTGTACCATTTCCCCAGAAGGGCTCTGGCAATATGCCCTCCATCGAGCTGGCCTATGGGAAGGAGGTTCAAGAAGGTTACAAAAAAGCCTACCCAACCTGCAAAGGCTACAGGATGGAGTATACCTTCGCTGAGGTTAACTGGAACCAGCTCTATTAAAGCCTGGTAAATTAAAGGTGTCCCCAAAGTGATGCTGACCCCCTGTTCTCCGTTTAAAGGAAGTTGAACATCTATAGGGGAGTTCATTAGGCCTATTATGGTAATTGGAACCGCAAAAACCAGCCCCAGTACCGGTCCAGCTATACCTATATCGAACATGGATTTTCTGTCCGGCATGGGGCTCTTCATGCTTATCACAGCGCCAAATGTTCCCAGTAAAGTTGGTGCAGGGATAAAAAATGGAAGAGTGGCCACAACATTTCTTTTTTTGGACATAATGTAATGCCCTAACTCATGCATACCAAGTACAGTCATAATGGCCAGGGCAAATGGCCACCCCTTCCACATCAACAGGGGATTTACTATCAAATTCGACAATGTTACTCCCAAAAGGAGAGATCCTGCTACCAATGTGGTTAAAACAGTGAGAATAAAAAGAATCAGATGTTTGGTACTAGGTCCAGATTCTTTAACCTCCATCTGGGGTCTAACAGTTATTGTGATATCCTCTCCTTGCTGTGATATAAAAGGAATGTAACCTATCTCCTTTAACTTGTTTATAAGTCTTCTAGCTCCCTCATCAGGGTTAAGGGATTTCTGACAGCGAAAAACAATGTGATTTCCTCTAAAAAATCCTTCTTTAACCGCGAACTCGCTCTTTATTACTCTCGCTACTGCTTCCATGTCCCAATGATACGTTGAATCCATTTTAGTTGTGATAGGTTATCTCTCCTTAAAATATTTCACATTGCGAATCCATAACAAATTATTATATTATATTGTATTGGTTGGGGGTTTCTGAAGCTATTATTAATCTTGATAATCTTAATATCATCAATGAATACTCTTATTACCATCCGGCACATTTATTTTGAATATATAATTGGAGTCAAACTGAGACTGAGACCTTATGTGGAGATTATACAACCCTAAAAGAAATGAGGCTATACATCCTCTTGAGTACCAGTCAAAGAGCCAGTATGATCTGATAAATGAAATATATGATGCTCTTCAAGAACGTGATATCGTCTTTCTGCAGGGGGCGGTGGGCACCGGGAAGAGTGTAGTGGCGCTACATCTAATAGCCGAATATGGTAAAGGAATCATTCAGACTCCCACCAAAGCCCTGGAAAATCAGTACCAGAAGGATTACCAGCAAGGAGAAACATGCATCCTGATGGAAGATGGTCAGCCCCTGAAGGTAGAGCAGATAAGGGGGAGGAACAATTTTTCTTGTCCCCACTTCCATAACAGGGTGAAATGCGATTACAAGAGTTTGCCGTGCTCAAGACCTCTTAGAAAGGAAGAGAATAGACTGGGAGTTGCCAGAGAATGTCCTTATTGGTCTCCAGTTACCAAAAAACCCCTAGCCGAAAATTACGCCGATC
The DNA here is from genome assembly GCA_964596255.1 of uncultured archaeon. Lineage (GTDB taxonomy): Archaea > Halobacteriota > Archaeoglobi > Archaeoglobales > Archaeoglobaceae > JdFR-22. The sequence goes on along the minus strand of CAZQTT010000040.1, from coordinate 7,094 downwards.
AATTGGATGCTGCGATGAGCGAGTATGAAGCGGTTGGAGGTACCTACGGTTTTGTTCACCGCAAGGAGAACTGTCCTTACTATGACCAGTATCAGTCCTATTTAAAGGATGAAATTGCATTAATAATGAACTCTGCCCTATGGGATATAGAGACCTTTTCGGGAAGGAAGCCTGCGGTTCCTGTGGAGATAGTAGACGAGGGAGATGCTTACCTCGACGGTCTGTGCTTCCGCATCAGTGTGGGAAAAGAGAAGCTGGACAAGATCTTCAATAAATACCAGGATATGATAGAAGATGATCTAAGGGAAGATTTGACCAGAGAGCTCACCAGACTGTTGAAGGACTACCAGGGGTATATGGGTTCAGTAGAACCTCTATTACATTTTCTTGACTGGTTAGTTGAGCTGCAGGACATAATTAGAGCTGGCGAGCTAAACAGGTTGAAAATGATCAGCATGTACGCTCATGAGGCTTATGTTATGGTTTATAAAGACCACATGATGTTTTATCTCGCAGAACCCTCATTTGTTCTAAAAGAATTTCGAAAAAGAAGTGGGAAACTGGTGTTCATGTCTGCCACCTTCCAGGATCTCTCCGTTTTAGAAGAGGTTTACGGGCTCGAAACTGAAGAATATGCATTTTGCTTTGGAGAAGATCGCCACCCAGGAACTGTTTATGCCATGAGAACCGGTAGAGAAGCACCTGTGAATTTCAAAAGATGGAAAATTTTTCAGTTTAGACAGGATTATTTCCATCTGAGAGATTTGATAGTTGAGCAGGCGAGGCAGCCAAAGCTCATACAAGTGTGGGGGAAGAAGTACGCAGACGGTGTAGAGAAGGACTTCAAAAATATAGATGTCCTTAAAGATGGTGAAGAAGACTGGAGCACAGTAGCCTCCAGGGGGTTGGACCTCTCTGACGATAAATGTCGCTCGATTATTTTACTCAAGTGCCCTTTCCCTGATGCTAAAGACCCCATATTACAGACAATGAAGCATAAACTGGGTGAAAAGGCATTCTGGAAGTACTATAATGATATTGCGGAGAGAAACCTCATTCAACAGGTGGGGAGGGGAGTGAGGAATGAAAACGATTGGGTGGAAGTGTGGAGTCCAGATAAGTGGGTCTTTTCCAAACTGGCGAAGATATGGAGGGGTAGAATTATCGAAACCCCTACTGAACAATTTGAGGTTTAATTGTAGGGACTTAGATATTTATTTAATGTGATATATTATTTCATCATGGATAATCCAACACCCTTATAAATGTTGGTTTTATGAATTAACTTGCAAATTTGTAATTATTTAATTATAACCAATTAGGTGGATGAGATGAGAAAGTTGAATATTCGTGATGAGACCCGCACCTTCCTGCTACTGGCTCTCGCCATTTTTTTAACCGAGTTCTTTATTATGATTACTCTGGAAATTGTTCCTTCTTCACTGCATTTACCATACGCTCGCATTATTCTGGACGCGAGTATACTTGTCCTCATAATATCTCCCCTGTTGATTTTACCCAAGAAAAAAGTAACAGACACCAAAAACAGGTTAAAGAGGATACTGGAAGAAGCTGGAGATGGTCTACTGGTAATAGATAGGAACTACAACCTGATCATGGCCAATTCTGCTGTAAAAGAAATTACTGGAAATCAAACACAGGATTTAATTGGAAAGAAGTGCTTTGAAATACTGCCCAATGAATTTTGTTCCACCCAGAAGTGTTACATGAAACGTATATTATCTGGAGAGAAAACCGTTGTGGACGAAAAATTCCAGAACGGTTACTGGATTCAAGATGTAACCACTCCTTATAGAGATGCTGATGGCAATATCCAGGGTATTATAAAAGCGTTTAGAGATGTTACCGATCATAGAAAGAAAGGAGATCGGATTGAAAGGCTGAACAACATTTTAAAGGCGATTAGAAACATTAATGAGCTCATTATCAGAGAACCAGATGTGGAGAAGATGTTATCTGACTCCTGTTCTATTCTACGAGAAGTCAGAGAATACTTCCACGTGGCTATAGCTGCTTGCGGGCATAGAGTGGAGAAAGTGGCAGAAAGTGGGCAGGGAGGTTATTTTGAAGTGGGAGAAGAAGTCCCTCTGTGTGTCAAAAAAGTTATTGAGTCCGAAGAAGTGGAGAAAAAACCCATTATACTGGATGACACAAAAGAACACTGTGGTAAATGCCCTTATCATAAAGAGGGGCAGCGATACTCTGCAGCTTTAATACCCTTCAACACCAAAGAGGGGTTGAAATTGCTGGCTGTTTTTGCCGATATCAACCATTTCGATGAGGAAGAAATAGAGCTTCTCAAGGGTATAGCAGATGATATTGGGTTCGCCGTGGACAAACACACGGCAGAGAAAGAACGAAAAATAACTGAAAAGGAGAAGGAAGAGCAGCAAAAACTTTTACAGGCAATTATCAACTCCACACCAGATTTTGTGGTGTTCAAGGACATAAATCTGGTGTATAAGATGGCCAATAAGTCATTCTGCCAGTTCGTGGGTAAAAGCCATGAAGAGATAGTGGGAAAAACAGACTATGATATTTTCCCTCCCGATGAAGCCGAAATGTTCTGCAGAGACGATTCATACCTCATGGAGAAAGGACAAACTCAAGTACAGGATGAAGAAGTTACAGGAGCTAAAGGAAAATCGTGGCTTCAGGTAGCCAAGACACCAGTGTATAATCCTTCCGGCAATGTCATAGGATTGCTTTGCTCTGTGAGAGATGTTACCGAGCGTAAAAAGTATGAAGAGGCTTTAAGAGAGAGTGAAGGGAAGCTCAATGCCATGTTGCAGTCCATAGGCGACCACATGAGCATGATGGATAAGGACCTTAACATAATCTGGGCTAATGATGTAGCCAAACAAAACTTTGGAGAGGACCTAGTTGGTAAGAAGTGTTATGAGGTTTATCATAAGAGGGATAAACCCTGTGAGCCTTCTCCCTGTCTGACCTTAAGGGCGTTTGAAGATGGAGAAACCCATGAACATGAAACAAGCATAATAAATAAACACGGAGAGAAAAGATACTTCCACTGTTCTGCCAATGTCGCTCTTAGAGATGAAGAAGATAATCCAATAGGAGTAATTGAGATTTCCAGAGACGTAACTGACCGTAAAACCTTTGAGCAGGCTTTACAGGAAAGTGAACAGAAATACAGAACAACTTTTGAGCATACGGGAACTGCAATGATGGTTTTAGAAGAAGGTAGCACTATTTCACTGGTCAACGAAGAGTTTGAAAGACTTACTGGATATACCAAGGAAGAAGTTGAAAATAAAATGGACTGGAAGGATCTAATACATCCTGATGATTTGAACCTGATGAGGAATTACTGCTCTTCGCAGCTGAAAAATGAAGTGACCACCAGATATGAGTTCCGAATTGTTGATAAATCAGGGGATGAGAGAAATGTGGTTTTGGCAATTGGAAATATTCCGGGACTCCAAAAAAGTGTGGCTTCTCTTATGGATATAACCAACCTCAGGAAACTAAATAAGCTCCTTAATGCTTCTTCAGAGATAAATGAATTAGTTGCCAAAGAAAAAAATCCTGAAGTGGTTCTCAAGTGTGTTTGTGAAAAACTCTCCCTCCTTTATAATTTTGTTTTTACCTCTCTAAGGAAGAACGGAAAATTAGTTCCTGTAGAATCTGTAGGTATCGATTTCGATTCCATGAACAGAGTAATTAGAAACTGTCCTTCAGTAGCCAAAGCCATGAATGGACATATCATGAAAATGAAAGTGGAGAATAGCTTGTGCAAACAATGTACCGCTGAGCCTCATAAGTATGCTCTTTCCATACCTCTGATTCACGATAAAAACTGGGGAGTTATCACTGTGCACTCCAATTCAGATTTCAGTCAAGACGAAATAAAGCTGCTGGAAAAATTATCCAGTAATATAGCGTTTGCTTTAAGTGCGTACGAAGTAGCGAACGATAGGAAAGCAGCGATGGAGCAGTTAACTCAAAATCTCGCCCAGTTTGACAAGTCGGCGGATAGGCTGAGGAACCCATTGGCAGTGATATTGAATTCACTCGAACTGGTTGAAGAAATTGGCAGTGACAATGTTCTGGAAATAATCAAAAAACATTCTATGAGGATTAAAAAAGAGCTTGATGAGATGAGAGAAGAAGAGATGAAAACTTATGAGCTTACTACAGAGAGTATAAAAGAGATTTAAGGTATTTGATTACTTTCACTTTCAAGACACCCAAAAAGTAATTTTTACATAACCTTCTACTCCAACCAAGTTATTCAAAGTTAATTTAAGAGTAGAAGGAGAACGGGTAAAATGAAAGAGAACAACAATAAGAATGACGAAGTGGACCTTGAGGACCTGCCCAGTGTGGGGCCTGCTGTTGCTGAAAAATTGAGAGAGGCTGGTTTCACTTCGATTGAAGCTGTAGCAGTCGCTTCACCAAATGAGCTGGCTACCACGGCTGAACTGGGGGAGTCCAATGCTGCCAAGATAATATCCGCTGCGAGGTCAATGGCGAAAGTGGGGGGTTTTGAGAGCGGTGAAGCCATTTTAGAGAGAAGAAAAAAAGTCAAGAAAATAGATACGGGAAGTACAGATCTTAACAGTCTATTGGGGGGAGGAGTAGAAACTCAATCAATAACAGAATTGTTTGGTGAGTTTGGATCAGGCAAAACCCAAATTTGTCATCAACTCGCTGTGAACGTTCAGCTCCCCGAAGAAGATGGGGGCTTAAATGGTTCTATAGTGGTGATAGATACGGAAAACACCTTTAGGCCCGAAAGAATAGGTCAGATGGCTGCAGATAAAGGGCTGGACTCCAATGATGTTCTGAAGAATATTTATGTGGCGCAGGCATATAATTCCAACCACCAGATGCTCCTGGTGGATAATGCTAAAGAGCTTGCCAATAAACTGAAAAAGGAAGGTAACGAGGTTAGATTGCTAATTGTTGACTCGCTCATGGCTCACTTCAGATCAGAGTTTGTGGGGAGAGGTACTCTCGCGGATAGGCAACAAAAGCTGAATAGACACCTACATGACCTCATGAAGTTTGGTGACCTCTTCAATGCCGCTCTGGTGGTCACCAATCAGGTGCAGGCGAAGCCAGACACTTTCTTCGGTGACCCCACCAGGCCTGTGGGAGGGCATATCGTAGCCCATACTGCAACCTTCCGCGTTTACCTCCGTAAAAGTAAAGGAGAATTGAGGGTTGCCAGACTTATAGATTCACCCCACCTTCCGGAAAGTGAGGCAGTTTTCAAGGTAACGGAAGGAGGAATAGTAGATAAATAGTTACAACTTAGAAATAAATCTATTTTAAATAAATTTTTTATACGCTATAGGTGCAATCTAAATATTCGCAGCAGAAAAAATTTATAATACTTTATCTATTTATACTGATACTGGTGATTATCGTGAGAATCCAAACAGGGATATTAGGTCTTGATGACCTATTAGGGGGAGGTTACCGCCAAAACACCGTTAATGTTGTCTTGGGATCAACGGGTACTGGTAAGACAATATTTGCGCTTCAGTATCTATTAGAAGGAATAAAAAAAGGAGAGAAAGCTATTTTCATCTCCTTTGATATGGATGAACTGGATATAGTGGATGCAGTTTCCGGTCTGGGCTGGAGAAATGTTAAAGAGTACATACAAAACAATCAGTTAATTATAAACAAGTTTTATGTGGAGAATATAACCTATCTTAATGATGATTTGTTTAATTTTATCGAATCCGCAGCAGATGAGAACACCCGTATCGCCATAGACTCATTTACCCCTCTTGTTTCCTCCATCAGCTATGACGACAGAAACGATGTAAACTGGTTCTTCTCCAACTTGAGAAAAATTGCCACCACTGTGCTAACTCTGGAGGAGCCTCCGGATGGCAATCTGGATAACCCCTCTATAGTCATACCTATGTTTCTGGCCAGCAGTGTCATCAATCTCAAGAGCCTGGGTTATGGAGAAGCGTTTAACAGGACCATAAGAATACTGAAACACAGGGGTTCTTGGCATGCTGAAGGAGTGTTCCCCTACAGGATTCTCAGAGAATTCGGGATTGTGATCGAGGGAACTGAAGATACCTACGCCTCTAAAGATAAAGTTGATGTTGATGCCATCCTCAGCGACCATGGTCTGAGTAGAGACGAAATTGATGATGACCTCCTGGACAGGTTGGATAGATTGGCCGAAAACAATGCAGAGGGTGTTGAGGGAGCCATTTCGGAGATCATAAAGAAGATCAAGAAACAGGAGCAGTATGATAAGCGATATATCTAAAGTCATGTCCACCCTGTCAGCTGACCCTGGTGTGAGCATGGTAGTCCTTTACAGAATAGACGGCGTTCCTATATCTCTCAAGGTCAACTCACCCATACGGGACATGGCATCCTTTCTCTACTGGCTTGAAAACCAGATAAAGGAAATGCTTCACCAGATATTCAACAGAAACCTGGATGAAGCCAGTTTCAAGCTGGGAGATAAAAGCATCCGCATGTATCCTGTTTCCAGGACACTTGTTTTGGGGGTTATGGCCAACGAAGAGGCGTCAACTTACAAACTGGACATAGATGTAAAAACAGTATGCAAGCAGCTTAGAGAAATAGTGGTATGAGGACTGAAGTAGTTTATTCTTCATCAAACGACCCCAAAGAGGCTTATCAGCAAATTAGTGAAAAATTAGAGAAAGTAGATATTAATCCCAGTTTTCTCTTTTTGTTTCTGACAGCAGGGACATGGAAAGCATACGAGGACTTCAATAAACTACTGGAGAGCTACTTTCCCCAAGCAAAGATGCTGGGGTGTATTGTAGAGGGATATATTGCCGAGGACGAGATATGGACCAGAGGAGTCTCTATACTGCTGGCGGAGTTCGATGGTGATGTGGAGGTATTCTGGGCCAACGAGGGCTCGGCTACCGAAACTGTAGAGAAGCTGGGGGATAAGATCGGTACTGGTTGGGATTCTATTCTGTTGATGTTCCCTGCTTTCTATTTTCCGGGAAAATTAGAGTTCATAAAGTTCTTCTTTAACGATAAAAATTATTACCGCTCATTTATAAAGAACAAAGACAACATAAAGGGTGTGG
>CAZQTT010000039.1:0-24009 GCA_964596255.1 uncultured archaeon | reverse complement strand
GGTTTTGGGACCAGGATGTTACCCATTACGAAGGCTCAGCCCAAGGAGATGGTACCGGTTGTGCATAAGCCCGTTATCCAGTATGTGGTGGAGGAGGCTTATTATTCGGGGATCAAGGATATCTTGATTGTCACGGGCAAGAGCAAGAGGGCTCTGGAGGACCACTTCGACAAGAGTGACTTACCAACGGAGAAGTACATTTAAAAGTTAGCACAGGAGTACATCTAAATAAACTATTTTTAATTCATCTTCAAAAAAGTTTTATTTAAGAGTAGGAGAAGTAAGTGTATGGGACAGGTTACAATAAAGGTTCCTGAAGATGTTGATAAAAAAGTAGCAGAACTGATTTTTGAGCTAGGTTTATCAGTTTTAAAAAGGGATTTTCATAAAAGAGCGGAGATACTTTCATATTTTGAGGCCAGAGGATGGAACTTCTAATCGATGCTGACGTAATATTTGGTTATATGGACTCAACTGACTGGCTACACCCTCATGCAGTAAAATTTTTTGATAAAGCAGAAGAAAATAGCTACAATCTCAAGACCTCAGCTGCAGTAGTTTTAGAACTGGCAATAGTTACCAAGAGAGATCTTCCAGACAAGCTATTCGATATATTAACTGTGCTAGGAAGATTAAAGATAGAGATATTACCTGTTGGCGAAGAGATCTTAAAGTCGGCTTTTGAACTTATGGGACAAGGATTTGGAATCTTTGACGCTTTCCATGCTGCCACAGCAAAACACTATGAACTGGCAATAGCTGGAACTGACCATAAGTATGATATGATAAATTTAGTTAAAATAGACCCAAGAGACGTTTGATGTAGATAGCCTTTCAGCAGCTTTTATCTCAAATAAGACGAAACGCTTTTGAAACATCCTAAGAGAAAAATTAATACGTTAAAGCAATACGTTTAATCCAAGTGGTGATTGATGTGAGGGTCAAGAAGGCAGTTATTCCGGCGGCAGGTTTTGGGACCAGGATGTTACCCATTACGAAGGCTCAGCCCAAGGAGATGGTACCGGTTGTGCATAAGCCCGTTATCCAGTATGTGGTGGAGGAGGCTTATTATTCGGGGATCAAGGATATCTTGATTGTCACGGGCAAGAGCAAGAGGGCTCTGGAGGACCACTTCGACAAGAGTGACTTACCAACGGAGAAGTATACGGAGGAGCTGGACAAGATCCTGGAAGAAGTGGACATCTTTTTTGTGAGGCAGAATGAGCAGAAGGGTTTGGGTGATGCTGTGCGGTATGCCAGCTCTTTTGTGGATGAGGAGCCTTTCGCCTTATTGTTGGGAGATAATATTACCATTCCATCCTGTACAGCAGTGTTGATGGACGCTTTCAAGAGGTACAGGAGCTCGGTGATAGCTGTGGAGAAGCTGCCAGAAGAGAGGATACCGCATCACGGTATAATCAAGGGTTTAGAGGTTGAGAGTGGAGTGTATAAGGTGGAGGAGTTTGTGGAGAAGCCCAGTATTGAGGAGGCTCCATCGAATGTGGGGACGCTGGGGAGGTATGTTCTAACTCCTGAAATTTTTGGTTATCTCGATAGTTTAGAGCCGGGGCTTGGTGGTGAGTACCAGTTGACTGATGCTATAAGGGATATGGCGAGGGATATGGCTGTTTATGCTGCTGTTTATGAGGGTAAACGGTTTGATATTGGCAACAAATTGGAGTGGTTGAAGGCTAATGTTGAGATGGCTATGAGGGATGAGGAGTTGAAGGAGTTTGGGGAGTGGTTGGCTGGGTACAGCTTTTTTGGTTAGGTTATTCACTTGTTTTATTATTGTTGGTTCTTTGACTTGTCTTCTGACAATGGTACTCTTTTCTGAATCAGCTGGATGGTTTAAGTGGGTAAGATGAACTTTTAGTTGATTCTGTGACTTTATTGTATTTGAGGAATGCTGCTGTCATTAAGAATCTGCTAATTGCGGGAATAGGGAGTAATTTTAGTTTGATATGGAAGCGCAAACGAGTATTTAAAACCTGTCTTCCCACTGTTTTTAGGCATATTATCGTTCAGTACAGTAGGATTTCTATTTTGATTGTGTTAAATGTTAAGATCTTATCGTTTATTTCCCTATTATTGTTATAACGCGATGTAAATTATCTGTTGCTTTGTAGGAGTTGCATCATTGCTCTATTCACCGGAAACTATAAATACAATGATTGCCTAATTAGGCATATGAAACCGTTTGTCAGGAAGAAGGTGATAAATGGGTTAGAGTATTTCTATGAGATTACACCCTATTACGATCCAGAGACCAAGAAGACCAGGCAGAAGAGCAAGTACCTGGGTAAGAACGTGGATGGAGAACCCAGGAGAATGAGGTCCAGGGATCCTAGGACAGTTTTATCTTATGGAGAATTCATTCCCCTCCTATACGTTGTGAAAGAGCTTAACCTGGAAGAGTTTCTCCGCAAAATCTTGTGTGAGAAAGATGCTAAGACCGCTCTCTTGCTGGCCATCAATCGGGTGGTGAGGCCCCTACCCTTATACCATGTCTCTAGTTGGTGTGAAGGAACCATCCTCTCTGAGTGGGATACAGCCATATCCTCCCAATCCCTCAGCAAGTTCCTGGATAAGCTGGGGAACAGCAACACCCACAGGTTCTCCACGGAGATGGTGAGCAAGCTGGACACCTCATCCACTTTGCTGTATGACATAACTTCTCTTTCATCCTACTCCAGGATGAAGTTGATGGAGTACGGTTACAACAGGGATAGGGATAAGCTGCCTCAGGTCAATCTCTCAGTGGTGGTGGATAAGGAGACGGGGATTCCTGTTATGTATGACGTCTACCCGGGAAGTATAAAGGATGTGTCCACCCTAAAGAACACTGTAAAGAAGATTAAGGCCTTAGGGATAAATGAGTTCGTCCTGATCATGGACAGGGGTTTCTACAGCAGCACCAACATCGAAGAACTATCAATACCTGAGGCCTCGTTTATCATCGCTGCCCCCCTCACCGTCAAGGAGGTCAAGCAGCTCGTCACCTCAATACATAAGGAGATATGCGACCCCAACCTCATGCAGATGTACAACAAAGAGACCTTATTCGTGAAGCCAGTCACCATCCAAGGATTAGATGGTTACTGCTACTACAACCCCAAGAGAGAGCAGGAGGAGAAGGACACTTTCTATAAAGGGCTGCATGCCGTTGTTGATAAGTTGAGAAATACCAGGCTGAGGAAGAGGAAAGCTGGGGATGTGGTTAGGGAGGTTGCACGCAATTACTACCCCTACATCCAGTGGAAGGTGGTGGGTAATGGATTCGAAGTCAAGGTGAGGAAGAAGGCAGTCGCCCAGAGGGTCAACAGGATGGGTAAATTCGTTCTCCTCTACAAGGGAGGGTTCAGCTGGAACGAATGCCTATCCCTCTACAAGAGCAAGGACGTGGTGGAGAAAGTGTTCGACACCCTAAAAAACGATATCGAGACAGCACCCATGAACGTCAAAAAAGACAGCACACTAAAGGGCCTAATATTCATATGCTTCCTATCAACCATCATCAGAACCCGCCTAATGAAGCTAATGACCGAAACCAAACTCAACGAGAAGTATACTGTGGATGGTATGCTACTGGAGCTGGAGAAGATAAGGAGAACCGAGCTAAGCAATGGTGAGATCATTACTTCCGAGTTGACCGCAAAACAAAATGAGATACTGGATAAATTGGGGTTATGTGCCTAAAAATTGGGGAAGTTAGGTTAAAAAACTTTAAAAAACCAATAAAAAGCTGAATATAAAGAGGTTAGATTCTTTATAGGGTTGAGCAAGTTAAAAAACTGTTAAAGCTAAGCGAGGTTAAAAGGTGGCAAGCGAGGAATCTTATTTAAACTCTTCACTGCGAAAAATAGCGAAGGGAGCGGGGATTGGTTTTACTGGGTTAGCAATTGCATCTGTTTTGGGTTTCGGTTCTAGGTTAGTGCTTGCAAGATCTCTCACTCCCAGCGAATATGGCTTGATTTCACTTGGTATCGCCTCTTTTAATCTTTTGACTGTTTTGGGGATGCTAGGCATGTCCCAAGGGGTGGTCAGGCATGTCTCTTTTTATAAAGCTAGGAAAGACAAAGAGAGAATGAAAGGTTCAATTGTTTCAGGAGTAAAGATCAGTTTTCCAATAAGTTTACTGCTGGTTGCAATACTTTTTTTTGGATCTGAATGGGTTGCCATCAATATATTTAATGAAGCAGAATTGACTCCTGTGTTGAAGATATTTGCAGTTTCTCCTCCTTTTATGATCCTGGCAAGAATTCTTCTTGGTGCAACAGTGGGTTTCGAGGATATGAGGTATAAGGTCTATGTTAACGAAATAACACAGAATGGTCTTAGATTTTTTGTTATCATATTTCTAATGTTCTTAGGTTTTGGGGTTATAGGGGGTGCAGTTGGATGGATTTCCAGCATACTGGTTATGCCCATCTTGGCTATGTTTTTCTTGGAGAAAAGGGTTTTTCCTATTCTTAAGTCAAACATAAAAGCTAAATCAATGGGTAGGGAGTTGATATCATTTTCTTTACCATTGTTATTCGTCGGTTTTTCTACCATGATAATCCGGTGGACTGACACCCTTATGTTAGGTTTTTTTCTGACTTCTCAGAATGTGGGAATCTACAACGTTTCTCTTCCCACTACTAGGCTAATAAGAATGGCACTCATGTCCTTAGGGGCGATTTCAATGCCCGTAATAACGGGTTTGTATTCGCAGGGTAAGTTTGAAGATATTAAGGATACTTATAGTGCTGTCACCAAATGGTTACTCTCCTTGTCATTACCCCTATTTCTAATAATATTCTTATTTAGCAAGTCAATAATCCGGGTTCTTTTTGGTGTGGAGTATATTGAAGGAGCAACAGCAATGAGTATACTGGCACTTGGTTTCTTCCTTTTCACTCTATTGGGATTGTCCATAAGAATAATTAACGCCTTTGGAAGGACCAGGTTGAATATGATTTCATCATTTGCGGCTGCTGGGTTGAATGTACTCCTCAACTTTATATTGATTCCAATATACGGAATAAATGGAGCAGCTATTGCTACTGCAACATCATTCTCTGTTTTATGTGGGCTTAACTTCATCTTCGTTTATTATATAGGAAGAATGCAACCGTTCAGGTTAAATCATTTGAAAGTTGTTTTAGCCTCAGGAATAGCGGTTTTGGTTATTTACGGATTGGTAAAATCCTTTTTTACTCCTGCGCCAGCATATGTGTTGGTGCCAATATTCATCGTTTTTCTTATTCTATACTTCTTTTTGCTTTTAGTGCTAAGGTCATTTGAGGAGGAGGATTTAATGATAATGAGAGCGATAGACAGAAGGTTGGGGTTGAAGTCTGAGTGGATAAGGAGGGTTATAGGGAAGTTTTTATAACTTTTTAGTTGCTTCGCTTATTCTGAACTTCATACCCTCTTTTTTCTCCCACTTTTCATGCTTTTCAAGTTCTTTCAGTAGCTCAACTGCAGTATCGGTTTCTTCTCTTGTTAGATTATTTCTTTCTTCGGGGTCATTTTTAAGATCGTAGAGTTCTATTATATCATATCGGTCATCTCTAATCAGTTTCCATCTGTTACCTCTGTAGAACAATGCTTTCCCTTTTTTAGACATTTTTTCTCCTATTACTGCATTTCTCTTCTCTTGAATAGCATTTATACCATGAACTGTTTTTGGCTTTTCAACATTTAATAGACCTAAAACTGTTGGTAATATATCCATATGTCCAACCACGTTTTTTATTTCTGACTTATTATCTCCATCGTATATTATTAAAGGGATATGGATTAGCTCCTCATAAAAAGAAGTTCCATGACCAAACCAGCCCCTGTCAAATAATTCGTCCCCGTGGTCTGACGTGATTATTACAATCCAGTCGTCATCAAGGTTTTTGATTAGCCTCCCTATCTGTTGATCAACGTATTGGATACAACCATCATACAATTTTTTGATACGCTCTTTTTCTTCATCAGATAATTTTTTATTTCTATTTCCACCTGCAAAGTATGTTCTCGCTTTTTGATATAGTCTTATAGCCCTCATCCTACTCAGCGGATTTTTAGGACCGTCAAATTCTGCTGGTGGCAGGTAAGGGTGATGCACATCCATGAAGAACAACCACAAAAATAATTTTTCGTTCTTGTATTTGTTTATATACTCTAATCCCTCGTCGACAAGGTCTTTGGCGGGTGTATAAGGAACGCTTTTCCCGGAGATCGTGTAATTGAGTGTCCATCCATTTTTCATGATAAAATATTCTGAGAACCTCGAATTGAGACCCAAATCTTTGAAAACCTCGAAACCCTTATCATACTCTCTGGAGTGTGTAACAGCTGCATTGCTGTGTAAAGCAATAGTCTTGTAGTCATAATGCTGTAAAATCTGAGAAATAGTAATTTTATTTTTAACTCCTTTCTTAAACGACAATGGATATGTACCGGTTAAAATAGAAGGTAAGGATGATAGAGTATTGTTGCCGTGAGAAATTGCATTCTCAAAGTGATAACCTTTTTTTGCAATCTCATCTAAATTCGGGGAAGTCACCCTAGATTTGTAACCGTAATAATTTAGGTGGTCAGCCCTTAAAGAGTCTACAGTAATTAAGAGGATATTTTTCATATCTTTTATGGCATTTAGTGGTTTTATATTTCTTTTTCCCTTTAAAAAAAGTGAGATAGACAGCAAAATTTTCTTAGGATTAACTTCTAGATTTGAACAAATTTATCTCTCTAATAAACTTCTTTTCTACTTCAGATTTTTGCTTGGTGTTGTAAAACTCTTTGTAATCAGTTTTATCTTTACTAACATTCTTTTTAGGTAAGCAGTGATATGGGATTCCTATTCTATTACAAATATACTCCATTTCAGCATCTATGTTTTCATACCTACCTATGTAATCAACTATAATATTGCCGCTAAAATCAGTGTAAAATGGGTAGTTATAAGGAAAGTCCCCAAGTTCTATGAATTCACGGAAACTAATATTTTTGTTATTTCTCTGATTTGTAAATTTGAATTTAGATACAACCTTGTCTAACGGCTCTCTCTCAAAACAGAACTTGAAATAATTGTTCCATACATTATCTGGAATTCTCGACCTTACTGAGACTGCTGGTAAGTGTTGGTAATCTATTGAACCGCCCCCCCCCAAGCCTTTATAACTCTTTTCAGGTAAATAGGTCTTTTAGAGATGGTGAAATATCTAAACCAGAATGCACTGTCAATGAATGGATTATAAATACTTTGCAAATTTTGACCTTTGAATTTACCAAAAGGGGTTGCTATATCATTCTCTCCTAAAAAATTTCGTAGATAAGCCTCGATTGAAGTTCCAGCAGTTTTTCTCGTCTTAATGAATATGAATCTATTTTTATGCGAGAGTATCATCTAAATTTTAATTGTATCTCACCCTACTTAATTTTTAGCTGTTTTCTTGCATTGCCCTTTAACATAATATTATTAATTAATATAAACTATATAAATTAAAAAATAATCGGCATTCTATTTTATTACTATTACTTAATATTAAAAGAGTTTGGATGTTTTTTCATTTTCTTAAGTATAAAATTGCTCATTTTTGATGTATCCCAGTGCAGCATTTCCCAAGTTTGTGCGGTTTTAACTCTAGGTAATAAATGAGGAGGGGTTTTAGCATCGACATCTCCTTTATGTGATATGACTGCAAATTTATGACTATTTTTTACTATCCCAAGACTTTTCTTATTAAACCAACCGCCTGGAAAGCTGAATCTATCTATATTTAATCCAAACTCATTCTCTAGCTCCTCTTTCCCACCAATTACTTCTTCCCGGATTATGTCTTCATCTTCCTCCAATCCTAATCTTCGATGAGTTTTGGTGTGGTTTCCAATTGTAATCAAATCATCTTCTACAAGTTCTTTTACTTGCTCTTTCGTCATAAGACGTTCCATATTGGCTAGATCATGATTTTCATATAAGAAAGATGATATCAGAAAAACAGTTGCTGGTATATCATACTTTTTTAAGAGGGGGTAAGCATTGTAATAAAAGTTCTCATAGCCATCATCGAAAGTTAATGCAAACTTCTTGCTATCATCTGACTTTATCTCAGATAAATCAATGACATCAAAGTTTTTCATCAGGTAATGGATTATTTCCTGAAAGTGGTTTTTGCTAATGCCGTACTTATCTATATCTATTGATTTTGTTACAGAATGAAAAGACAAAATAATGTTATTTTTCCCTTTTACCTTTGAGACTCCTGTAAGATAACTTAATTTTCCTATTGCACTCCAAACATCTCTTCTCATTTATTCTCCCAAAAGTCGTAGCCATGTAACTTAATTTCCTTCTGAAATGCTTTTCCAATAATATCAATGTATTTTTTGTTCTCTCCTGAGAAAAATTCTTGGTACGGTCTCTTGTCTTTTCGGTACTGTTTTTTAGCAAACACTTCTAATCCATTAAACGGTATACCTAAATAATCCAATAATTCTGAGAGTTCAGAGTTAAGGTTTTCGTATTTCAATACTCTGTCAACAATAACATCTCCCTTCTCGTCAGTATAGTAAGGATAATTCCAGCAGAACCTTCCCTCCCTAATGTAATCATCAAAAGTATAGTTACTGTCTCTATTTCTTTTAATCCAGTAATAATGAGATACAGTTTTATCCCAAGGATTCCTCTCAACACAGAATTTAGTATAAGAATTCCATATTCTACTATCAATCCTTTTTTTGACTTCAATAGCACTTATATGGGGATAGAACTTATTGAAAGTGTTTTTAAGGAAAATCAATTTATTCCATAATCCCTTCTTATTAACTGCCTCTGGTATTCTTGGTACTCCAAATTTTATAAATTGTTGAACCCCTTCAAAATTGAGAGGAAACTTATGGTTTTGTGCTGGCCTCCCTCCAAACTCTTTCCTCAAATCTTCTTCTATGACGCCAGTGATTATATCGTTCTTACCACAGTAACGAGAAAGGTAAATCTCAATACTCGTACCAGCAGTTTTACTTGTTTTAATGAAAATAAACTGATGTTTGTGTGATATTATAATGCTTTCACCTCAGTACAACCAAATTTCATAGTTATGCTTTCCTCCAATTACAGGGATGGGTCAAAAGTTGAAATACTCCATAGGACATTGAATTAAATTTATCAATTATTCCCAACCCATAATTTTTGTTATCAGGCAAATTAATTCCTTGCCACAATCTACTGCCTAGAAAACAATCGTAGGAGAGCATGGAAGTATCGTAAACCAAACCAAAATCACTTAGCGAGTACTTTTTCCATAGGTCCGCATTATTAAATCCAATTTTTGAACACAATCTGTCCCCATGTGGAGACGTGCCAGAGACTTCAATATTAAGTTCTCTAATAAAATTTAGGGGTTCTGTCAGAATATCCTTAATTGTCTTTGATTTAGAAAAGATGTTCTTTAGGGTTGAGAATAAATATAACGATCCTATGTCATGTCGAATACATTTGAAAGGTTTATTGATTCTATAATAATCAGCAATTGCATTGCTGTGTAGTCCAATCTCATGACCCATCTCACTTAAAATTTTAATCTTCTCTGCCAGTCTTTCAGAGTAATCGAAATAATTTGCTGATGGTAATAAAAAGTAAGTAGCTCTGATTCCCGCATCCTTTTCTAACTGAGCTAAATCTAATGCAATATCTATACTTCGGTCAACATCATGTCTAATTAACAAAATTTTATCTTTTTTTTCCTTACCAGTGCTGGTAGTAGATAGCTCATTGAAGGTTTTTATTCTCCCGTTAATAGAATTAACCAAACTGAGATATTTGATTCCATCCTTTTCAAATTCCATAATTTCCACCTTAAATATATCCCAGTTTCCTTAGATATTTCTCAAAGGGCTTAATCTCCCAAAATCTGCATATTTCTTTGTATTTCTCAGGATCTTTTCCTACGGATTTAGTGTTCAATGGTCTGAACTTCATCGGTTCCAAATGTTCGGTATTTTTCGTTTTTAGTTCTTCGGGCATGAATTTGGGATAATCAGAGAAATTATAAGATTTCTTCAGTCCAAATTCTTGTATAATTTTTTCCTGAACCTCATCTGGATTACTTACAATATCTTCGTATCTGATAACCAAATCTATAACATCGCCATATTTGAAATATTGTTTTGCTGATAGTATCCAATCTCTGGCAGGAAACTTTATCGGCCTGCTTGTCAAAACGTAATCTCTACCATCCCTAATAACATGAATTAGCTTTATGTTGTTCTCTTTGATTAGTTTTAACTGTCTGTTGATTTCATGCCAATAGAAAAATAGGTATGTATTTCTTTTATTTAATCCTGTAAACAATGTTTTCCTATTCCTTTTTCCCACCAGCACTGGTTTATTAGGAGTATAGTTGCAAAAATAATCAAGAGAAACCTCTCTGTCTATTATCTCTACTCCTTCAAAAGCATAGAATAACCGTCTAAGTAAAGTTGTTCCACTATTTCCGCAACCTGTTATGAAGATCTTCATTGTAAGGAAATTTTATTGGAAATTGTCATCGTTACTACACGATTTTTTAACGACAGGGTCAACTTCTCACTCATATCCAAATCACACTTTCAATAAAAATTAAGATGCTTATAACTTTTGTGCTGTTGTAACACAACTTTGTGGCCGTATAACTCTTATTCCAATTCTGATTTGGCTTAGCTCTGAAAGTATTCAATTAACATCTTCAATTCTACTGGTTTTACTTTCTATTAGTCCGTTTAGCTGTTATCTAATAAAAAAAGTTATAAATTCCTGCACAAAAATATGAAATTAAATGTCCAATAAACCACTCATATGTGTCATTGGCGGAAGCTTGAGAAATAGGGCAGATGAATACTTTTTTGATAACGTAGTAAACCTTGAGGGTGAATCTCAACTTTATGAATATATTGAACGTTTAGGTAGGGAGAAGAAAATAAGCAATTCTGAGGGCTGTGCAATTGCAGCTACCTTTGGTGCTTTAGAAACAGATGTGGACATCAGTTACTTTAGATTAAACAATCACTTCTCAAAAAATAGCAAGACAAGGAATCTTGATAAGATCTATGAAGTTTTTAGAAAGGCAGATGGGGTGATATTTGCACTCCCAGTTTACTTTGCGGATCGTTCTTCGTTATTTCACGAGTTTATTAGAGACTTGGAAAAGAGGGAAATAGACCTATCTGAAAAGGTTTTTGGTTTTCTCTCTGTTGGAGCTAAGAGAAATGGTGGTCAAGAGACAACAAACCTATTCGCTATGCACAATATGGCAGAGCTTGGGGGTTTAGTTGTTGGGAATGGTCCACCAACAAGTCAGCTGGGCGGTACAGCCGTAGGAGGGAACATTGGTTCGATGGAGAGTGATTATTTTGGGATTATGACTTCTCAAGGAACAGGTTTGAAAGTGGCTGAAACTACGAAAGTTCTCAAAAAAGGAAAGAAAAATTTGGCCAAAAACGCTAAAATAACATTTCTCATCTTACAGGAGAAAGACTCAATGATTCAATCATACATAAATTCTTTGATAGATGATCTCAACTCGGAGAATATTGATTTCAACGTAATTAATCTTAATGATTATAATATTGACCGTTGTTGTGCCTGTGACATCTGTCCTAGTGGGGATGAAAAAGCCAATTACAAATGCATTAGAAACAAAGACGATATGAAACTCATCCACGATAGAATAGTAGATAATGATGGAATCATACTATCTGGATTGTGTTCGAAAGATACGACAAATCTTGAAAGTGTTTATCAAAAATTTATTGAAAGGACAAGGTATCTCAGAAGAGACAATTTCAGGCTCACTAATGTGTTGTCTGCTTCCTTATCCTTAAATGAAGTCGGTACAAATGATCTTTTCAACATTAGGTCAATGGCATCGTTTATCAGACATAATACCATTTTTCACAAAGGTATTCATAACTATTATAAAGAAGGTGATGTTATCGACGGTGGTGCGGTACCTATACTGAAGTCTTTTGTTAACTATTGCCGCCGCATCAAATCTGGGCGCGAAAATGTTAGGACCAAACCACCACGTTATAGTTTGGTAGGGTATAAGTAGGATTAATAATATGTCTGCTATTTCAACAATAAAATTATATTATTGCCGTTTTCCTTTAAAGATTATTTATAAACTTTCTTTTGGCAATATTAGGAATTTTGATACTTTGCTGATTGAAACCGAAGATACTAACGGCATAAAGGGTTACGGGGAAGCAACATTTCTACCAGGTTATGGTAGTGAAGACCCTAAAGAGTCTTTTCATAAGTCTGTAGAAATTGGGAGCAAAATCCTTAACCATGACGCTAAAAATGCATTAGATGTTCTTAGATCTTACAAGGAACAAAATCCTTTTCTAATAACGGCTTTTGTGACTTCAATTGAACACTTCTCTAAACAGTTTTCTTTTAGAGAAGTCAAATTACCAATAATAGGGCTTGTGAACGTAGCAAATGCTAATATAAAAGAGGAGGTTGAGTCTTTAATCTCAGGAGGATATCAGATTGTGAAAGTAAAAGTAGGTATTGATTCGTTGAAGGATGATTTGGAAAAAATAGGCCTCATCGATAAATATGCTGACGGAAATCTCAAGATAAGAGTTGATGCAAATCAGTCTCTTGAAACTAAGAGTGTTGAAGAAATTGTTAAAGACTTTTCTCCTTTCAATCTGCAGCTATTAGAACAACCCTTTAAAAAGAACAACTTTCAAAAACATATGGAGCTTAAAGAGAAAGCAGAATTCCCTATAATGCTGGACGAGTCTATATGGGGTTTTGATGATATTAAGCTTGTTTCTGAAAAATATTTACCTGATTTTGTCAAGCTTAAGTTACAGAAATGCGGCGGATTTTCACAGTTTAAATCAATGATAAATTACCTTAAAGAAAAGAAAATTGGAGTTATAATTGGTAATGGGGTTCAAACAGATCTCAACTGTATAATAGAAGGGGAAGCTTACAAACAGTGCAATTTATCAGAAGCGGCTGAAAACATAGGCTTTTTAAAACTTTATACACCAATAACAAGAAATGAAATTAAGGTTGAAAATGGACACATGTCTTTTTACGATGAACCGATTGAGGTCAATTCCGAATTAATAGATAGCCATACAATCATTAAAAAAACCATTTCTTAACTTTTTTAAAAAGTTGAACAAAAACTTATTATTTAGGTGGTTTGTACAGACTCCATGAAGAACATCTTATTGACTACTGCTGGTAGTGGTAATGCAAATAATATAATGCGAAGCTTGAGGGCTACGAAAAGACCGCTAAACATTATAGGCACAAATATTGACCGTTATGAGTTGGCAAAGTCACTTGCTGATAAGAATTATCTGGTTCCTAAAGGCTCTAGCAAAGACTTTATTCCTGTAATCAACAAGATAATTGAAAAGGAAGAGATTGATTTATTAATTCCAAATAGCGAGCAGGAGGCAAGAGCAGTTGCTCAGGAAATCGATCGAATTGGAACCAGAACATTCATACCGAAGCTCAGTACTATTGAACTCTGCATTGATAAATTCTCTTTAACGAAGAGGTTAGAGAAGAATGGTGTTAATGTTGCTAGGACTGTGAAAATGGAGGAAATTTCTGATCTTTATAAAACCTTAGATAGCCTAAAGAACGAACAAGATGATTTAGTTTGGTGCAGAATAAAAGAAGGGGCAGGTTCACGTGGTGCGGCGCCATTTACAACGGCAGAACAAATAGAGTTCTGGATAGACTACTGGAAGAAGTTCAAGGGCTATGATAGAAATGATTTTATACTATCTGAGTACCTTCCTGGTAGAGACTATCACTTTTTTAGCCTGTGGAATAACGGAGAACTCGTGATTGGTAAAACTTGTGAGAGGCTAGCTTATACCTGCTCTAAATACACACTTAGTGGCACTTCTTCATCACCAAGCGTAGGCAGACAAGTCTACAATGAGGAAGTAATCGAAACTTGTACTAAGGCAGTGGAAACAATAGATAAAAATGCTAGAGGAATTTTTGCAATAGATCTGAAGGAAAACAAGTCAGGCGAACCTTGTTTAACTGAAATAAACATTGCTCGCTTTCCGAGAATTAATATTTTCTTTAGTCGAACAGGGAGATATAATATGGCAGAAATATATGTTGGACTTGGTCTAGGTGAAGATGTTGGAATATCAAAGGTTGTTGATGATATTGACAGTGAAATGTATTTAATAAGGGATATCGACAATGAACCTTTAATAATATCTAATGCTGAAATAGAGAACTCTTTTCAAAGGTTGTAATTTTTATTAAAATCGAATTAATTAACCTTTTATATTGACTTTATCTTTGATATTTATGAACATTACATGTAAGGGTACGTAGAGTTTCTAAATTTCTCCTGCCTGTAATCCTTTATGTTTTCCTCTTCAATCATTTTCCTCATCTCTTTTATACCATCCTCCATACTCCATTTCGCTTTCCAATTCAAGACATAATTTATTTTATCAAAACTAACCATATATGATCTCTCATCTTCTTTGTAATCTATTTGCTTCACCTCAGCATCTGATATCAACTTTGCTATTGTTTCACCCACTTCACTAATCCTGTAGTTCAAGTTATTATCCCCCACATTGAAAACCTGTCTGTCAACCTTCTCCTTCTCGGCCTCAAATGCTGATAGGCACGAATCAGCTACGTCTTGTGTGTGAACAAACGGCCTAAACTGTTTTCCACCGTAAATGGTGATCTCTTCATCAATTATAGCCTTGGCAGTAAGCAAGTTTACAGCCAAATCAAAACGCATTCTGGGAGACCAACCAAAAAGTGTACCGAACCTCAATATAACTGGAGTGATTCTACTTTCATCGAAATAGTTAGCTGAATCCAAGATAATGTGTTCAGAATCTATCTTAGATTGAGCGTAAAGAGAAACAGGATTTAAGTAGGAACCCTCATTAACCCAAGGCAACTCAGAAACCCCATAAACACTACAAGAAGAAGCGAATATCATCCTATTAACTTTATGGTACTTGCATACTTCCATAATCGCTTTTGTTGACTCAATATTCGCGGAATGAGTTGCTTGCTCATTTACACTACATGCAGGATCTCCTACTATCCCCGCCAGGTGAATAACTGTGTCAACATCCTTGGTGGCATAAGTCAAGTCCCTAATGTGCCTTATATCGCCCTTCATAATCTCTAAATTTTCGTTATCCTGAAGAGGTTTTAATGCATCATCCCCAAATAGCATTAAATCCAAGACTCTAACTCTGTACCCTTTATCTAAAAGCTTTTTAACCAATATACTACCGATATATCCTGCTCCCCCTGTTACCAAAGCATCAAATTTACTCATTTACTTTTCACTCTCCAATTTCATCAAGTACATCTACTATATAGTCTAATTCTTCTCTACTCAAGTCAGGATGATTTGGCAAACCTATTATTTTGCCACTTACTTCTTCTGCATTAGGTAAGTAAATGTTCTCATACTTAATTTTATTGCTCGTACAAGCAAAAGGACAGGAGCTCGGGTTGGCCGATAAGTTCTGAAGTAGTTTTTGCTTGTACAAGGGTTGTTTATATCTATATCTTGTCTCAACTCCTCTCTCTTTAAGTTTATTGACCACTTCTTGCGTTGTAATCTTAACCTTATCTTCGAGAATAACTACAGGACACCAGAAAAAGGTATGTTTAACATAATCTTTAATTTCAGGCACTTTAACCCAATCAATTTTATTTTTTATCTCATTTAGCAAATAAAGAGAATTTTCTCTCCTTTTCTGATTTAATTCATCAAGTTTTTTAAGTTGGATTAAGCCTATAGCCGCATTTATCTCACTCATCCTGTAGTTGTAACCAAGCATGATGTGCTCATCTCTACCTGTCATACCATGATTTCTAATTACCCTTGCCTTTTCAGCCAACTCCTCATTGTTGGTAGTAACCATCCCACCTTCTCCAGTAGTCATATGCTTTGTGGCATAGAACGAGAAACAACCCGCATCTCCAATAGAACCCACTTTATTATTTTTATATTCAGAGCCGTGTGCTTGAGCACAGTCTTCAATTACTTTCAAATCATTCTCTCTAGCGATCTCTAAAATCTCATCCATTTCAGTTACATTACCAAAGAGATGGACAGGAATTATGGCCTTAGTGCTATCCGTGATCTTACTCTTAATATCATTTGGACTGAGACAAAATGATTCGGGGTCTATGTCTGCGAACGCAGGTATGGCATTTTGATGCAAAACCGAGGTGACAGTAGAGAAAAAGGTTATAGGTGGAACTATTACCTCATCACCTGGTTCAACACCAAGAGAGGCTAAAGCAACATGAAGAGCTGCAGTTCCACTGTTAACTGCGATTGCGTTTTTCACACCAATGTATTTTGCAAATTCATCCTCAAATTCTTTAACTCTCGCACCTGAAACATACTTACCAGAAAGTAACACATCTCTAACAGCATTAATTTCCTCATCATCAATGAAAGGTTTGGCGACTTTGATTTTTGGCTTATTATTCATAGCGTCTAAATCTATTCTAAAAGAGATTTATAAATTTTATCAATCTCTTTCAAGGTTCTTTCCCAGCTCAATTTTTTTACAACTTTTTGTCCGTTCTGTGACAACTTTTTCCAGTACAACTTATCGTTGTATAGCATTTCTATTTTTTCTGCTATCTCTTTTGCATCATAGTTAACCTGAATAATACCTCCAGAGCTGTCTTCAGCGTAATACTTTCTTAAAGTTTTTACTATCTCCAATGGTACGCTAATAACTGGTCTCCCTGTTGCTAAAGATTCAAATACACTCGCAGGACCACCAGACTCATGAATACTTGTGACTAGTGTTAAACTGCTACTAGCATATTCCTTGGGTAAACTTTCGTAATCAATTAATCCTTTAAATTCAACCCTTTTATCGACATCTAATTCTTTGCAAAGTTTTTTTAAGGTCTCATAATAACTTAAATCGTGTATTGGACCTAATACCTTTAACTTAAAGCCTTTTGTATTTGCAATTGCTTTTATGGCAAGTTCAATATTTTTGATGGGGATAACCCTTGCAACCATCAGTACTTCTCTGTAGCATGGTTCAATTTTTTTACTAAAATTTTTGAAAAGGTTATAATTTACACCATAGGGTATTAACCTTATCTTATAATCTCCGTAGCCCATTAATTTTAATATGCTCCTTTCCCTATCATTTAAAGCGGTGATCACATCCACATTAGCTCTCTCTAAAATCTTTAATGGATTGTAATTTGGAAAAATCTTACCTACATCAGGTCTTAAAACAGTAGGGATATTTCTGCTAACCAATTGGGGTATCTGACAAAAGATGACACCTTGTTGATGTATGTGTAGAATATCGCATTGGACTTTTTTTAAAATCCCGTGAGAAATTGGAATGAACTGATTAGCTATTTTTGTGGAACGAATTCTTTTAACTTCTATCCCATCATAAAACTCCTTCCCTATTTTAAATGAAGCTTCGCCTTTGGTGTTCAAGTTTGTCGTGATAACTTCTAAATCATAATTACGTAATTTATTCTGATTAAAAACTAATTTTTCTGTTCCTCTTTGAGCCTCAGGTTGGAAAAAAGGAACTATATGCGTTATCTTCATTTATTTAATAGGAAATTTTTCTATAGTTTCTATTATGTTCTGTAAATCATCTCCTTTAATACTTGGATGAACAGGTAACGACAAAATTCTATTTGAGTAATCTTCACTTATAGGTAAATAACTCTCCATACTCTCTTGACTCTTTTTAAACACAGGCTGTAAATGTAAGGGTATGGGATAGTGCACAGAACTACCAACCCCATCCTCCTTTAAACTATATGCAAACTCGTCCCTCGAAATACCTAAACTATCCTCATCTAATAAAACAGAGTATTGGTGGAAAGTATGTCTAACCTCTTTCTCTGTATGTGGAGTAGTAATCCCTTTAATACCATCCAAGTTTTTGGTCAGATATTCAGCATTTTTCCTCCTCTTATCAATATACTCGTCAAGTTTTTTGAGTTGTTCTATCCCAATTGCTGCCTCTAGATCAGTCATCCTGTAATTTAAACCTAAAGTTGTATGGTAATACTTTTTCTCTTGACCATGCTCCCTCAATAGTCTACATTTCTCGAGTAACTTTTCATCGTTTGTAGTGATCATCCCTCCCTCGCCGGTTGTCATATTCTTAGTGGGGTAGAACGAATAACATACCATATCATCAAAGCACCCCACGTCTTTGCCTTTGTATAAAGTTCCGTGAGCTTGTGCAGCATCCCAGATTATTCTTAAGTTGTTATCTTCAGCAATCTCTTTTATATCATCTATATCGCAAGCGTTCCCAAACAAGTGTACCGGGACTACTGCAGAAGTTTTATCCGTAATTTTCTCTTTTATTTCTTCCAAATCAATAGTAAACGTTTTGGGGTCAATGTCACAAAAAACTGGCTTACATCCCGCAAAACAAACCATACTCGCTGTAGATATATGAGAAAAAGTGGGCACAAGAACTTCTGTTCCATGCTCAAGCAAACATAGATATGCGATATGTAACGCTGCTGTCCCTGAACTTACAGCTAAAGCAAATTTAGCACCAACTTTTTCAGCAAAAGACTCCTCAAACTCTTTCACCTTTTTACCCTGTCTCAACATCCCTGACCTTAAAACTTCGTTGGCCGCTCTTATCTCATCCTCTGTTAGGTCTACCTTGGCTACGGGTATAAAACTCATTTTATCACTTCCTTATTGACTCAACTATTTCCATTATTTTTACTGAATCCTCAATCGAGTTCATATCTGGATTCTTTTCACTCTGAATACTCTCAATGAAACTTCCTAACTCTTTCTCAAATAAGTTCACTCTACTGAACTCAAAGAAGTTGTTTCCCTGGTTGTAGACACCTCTAGGCTCTTTGCAGTAAACAATAGTTGGAAAGAAATCCAGAATAGATGTCCATACCGAACCGTTTGTTCCCTGTATTTCTATGTAGTTCATATAAGAAGGCGTAACCAAATCGCTTTCGCAGATTACCTTTGTATCTGAGGCTTTTAATTCAAGCCACAAAACGTCCTCAGCAGTTGGAGTTATCATTTCCCCTTCTACCTCTCTTTCTTTCAAAATCACATCGTTGTAGAGGTTTTTTACGCTTTTAACGTCCCCAAAGTACCATATTATCAAATCAAGCATATGCACCAGCATTTCATTTATTGTACCTCCTCCATGTTCTTTTTGGTGTTTCCAGATTTTATGCGAACCTCTACCACCAAGTCTGAGGATCGCATAATACGGATCTCCTATTATCCTTTCTTCGAGCACATCTTTAGCAAGTTTAAACGCAGGATGAAACCTATAAAGGTAACCTACCATCGCTACTAAATTGGATCTCGAAACTCTATCTTTTATCTCTCTTGCCTCTTCTAGACTGTTACATAGGGGTTTTTCACAAAAGAAATGCTTCCCCTCATCTAGTGCTTTATCTATTACATCTTTGTGGTGAACAGTGGGCACGCAAACATCTATTGCAACTATTTCATCATTTTTTATCAGTTCGTCAGGGCTACTGATCCAATCTACTTTATAGGATTTTGCAACACTCTCTCCTAACTCTTGATTTGCATCTGATACCGCTATTTCAACATCACCCATTTTTTTATAAGCGCTGAGGTGCTTTTCTGCTATTTTACCGCATCCTACAATTCCTATTTTCATTTTTAATCACCATGACTTCGCCCTATTTTCCTCCTTAAGTTTTTCTGGTAAGGGCTTAATTTCTGCTGGAGCTCCAACTGCCATACTCCATTCCGGTATATCCTTGGTTACAACACTACCAGCAGCTATAAAAGCCCCTTCTCCAATCTCCACATCTGGCAAAATTGTTGAATTCGCACCAATCGTAACATTATCCCTTAGTGTGGCCCCCTTTGGCAAGTACTGATCTCTAAGCCTCAAGGGATATTTGTCATTTGTAAAAATTGCACCAGGTCCTATAAAGACAAAGTTCCCTATTCTCGTATGAGTTGGTATGTAAACTAAGCTCTCTAACTTTACAAAGCTCCCTATCTCCACATCTCCTTCTATAATTGAGTTAGTTCCTATAAGGACTTCATCTCCGATAACTGTCTTCTCTCTAATCAGAACTGAATGCCCAGTTTTGAAATTATCACCAATTTTTACATCAGCATAAATAATCGAATTCTCTCTTATAACAGCCTTATTCCCTATCTCAGCCTCTTTACATCCTTCTTTATATCTCAAACCCAATATAGCATTCTCGGCGATTTTACTCTCTTTACCTAATTTTGCAAACACCTAATCACCTGTCTCCAAGGCATCTCTAATTATTTCTTCATATTTATTTATAACGTTAACAAGATCGTATTTTTTTACTTCTTTTCTCAGGTTTTCTCCAAGAGATCTTCTAAGTTCCCTGTCAGTTAGCAGTCTTTTTAAAGCCCTTTTTAAATCTTCTTCACTATTCTCGATAAAAAAAGCCTCGTTGTCGCTAAATTTTTTTTGAGGATCGCCTTTTAGAGTTATGGTGGGCTTCCCTGCAGCCCCATACTCTAACATCTTAACTGGATGCTCTACGTTAACTAAAGATAAACAGACATCGGAGTGGTAAAGAAAACCAGGAATTAAATGGTGAGGTTGTATACCTAAGAAATGTATATTCTTCAAACCCTTGGACAAATCTAATAACTTTTGCCTCTCTTCTCCATCTCCAATAAGAATAAATTCAGCTTTTTGAAAGTTTCTTGCGGTTTCAATCACTTTATCTAGGTTATAAACCTTAGAGAGACTGCCTGTATAAAGTACAATGTTTTTTTCTAAATCAACTCCATTATCAATTAAAATTTCTTGTGTTTTATCAATGATTTCTTGAGATGGGCTAGAGATTTTATCATATTCTACCCAATTAGTCACCCTGATTCCATCTACACCATAATTTTTCATCTCCTCCAAATAGTCCTCCTGAACAAATGTCGCTCTGGTAGCCTTTTTTATTGCTGAGAACTCAACATGTTTAATAATTTTAGCTAAAGTCTTGTTAGCATGTTTTTCGTATTGTGAAAAAGATTCTGTGATATCGGCTATGTACTTCTTTCTTTTGACCTTGGAAAGTATGTATGATAGGAGAAGACCTGTTCTTACTGTTCCAATTAATATATCGTATTTTTTAAATAATAACTTAAAGAAAGTTTTAAAGAACGCTGAACCACTTACTTCAAAGAACTCTACATCGTATCCCTTCTCTCTTAGACCATCTCCGATCTTGTAACGCCCACCACTAATATTTGGGGGTTTTTTAGGTTTTAACCATACTATTCTTACCATTATACAGCCTCAAGTTATGATACTTTTTAATAATTTGCAAAATTAAACTCTATCAAAATTTTCAAAACTCATTTATTACCTCAGAATCTTTATCTCTTCATCTAAATCCTCTTTCGAATACTTTATTACGTCAATTCCGTGCTCTGACAACAACTCCATAAAATCATCTTTATTTTTCTCTGCCAGCTCTGCAGCCTTTCCTAAAGATAATGTGTTCATCTCATACAGCTTCATTGCTGTAAAAAGCTTCATCTGTTCCACAAACTTTTTTCCTCTATCCCTATCAACAAATCCTTGGGAACCTTTACTTTTAGCGATTCAAACTCCATCATATCATCTCCTCAAAGGGAATACACATTTAAATCTGTTCTATTCGCAAAATTTGTGCCTCCAGCTTTGCTCTCTGATCTTCTGGAAAACCAGAGAGAATATCGATAGTCGATAAATATCCTAATGGTCGCCAGTAGTTAAATATTTCACTGGAACATCTTTATTTTATTTATATCATAACTATTTTTTAATTTTGCTGTAAATATAACCTACTCCCACAAAGAAGGTGAACACCCAGAGAAAAACCAGCTTAACCAGATCACCCCCAGATCCCCTAAAAAGCCTACCTAACCGGCTCAAAGTCCTGTTAACAACCAAATACTTCAAAAAACTTCTCTCCTCACCAATATCACTGCTACCCTCCATGACAGCCTTAGAATAACCCTGCCAATAAGCCCTCTTAATCAAAAATCTTAGTCCAGTCCTCTTCCCGAAGATCTTGTGATGCACGACTGCATCAGGATTATACATCACTCCCCTACCAAACCTCTTCCTAACCCTGTCGCATAACTCCGTCTCACCAGCCTGCAATTGCCCTTTACCCTTCAACCCAAACTTGGAGGGATTAAACCCATCAACCTCCTCAAAAACCTCTTTTCTAAAACTGATGTTGGAGCCAAAAGTATTCCTGACCTCAGTGACCTCCTCAGGGAAGCCCAAGTGAGTAGCACCTATCATCCAGTAGAACTCCTCCGGAAACCATTTCGGCTTCCCCGCAACCCACTGAGGAAGCAGTTTCCCACCAGCAGCCACAACATCATCAGCATACATCTTAACTAACTCCTCAACCCAATTGGGCTCAGCGACAGCATCATCATCAATAAAAGCAACAACCTCACCGCTGGCCAGCTTCACACCCCTGTTCCTGCTCTCGGTAAGCCCCAAATTCTTCTCGTTGAGGTATAATTCCACCCTTTCATCATTCACCAAACCCGACAAATATTCGGCTATCATTCTGTAGTATTCCTCATTTCCATCCACTATGCACACTACCTCAATATCTGGGTAAGTTTGATTAATCAAACTCTCCAAACACTTCTTGAAATGATCGAACATGGCTGGTGAATAAGTACAGAGTATGACGCTAACTTTCATTCATTAAAACCAGCTAACTAAACAAGATAAATTTTTTCTCTGTGGAAATTATAATTATATTATCTTTCCAGCATGTTAACTCCAGTCTGAGCTATATTACTCAGTTGAGATGTGTTAAAAGTGTTTCTGAATGCTTCTATGTCTCTGATCCTGCCGGAGTAATCCTCGACCTCTATGTTTTCGACTACAGCACTTTTAGGCCTATTGTTCCTCACAAAATCCACGAATTCTTCAACTACTTCTTCATCTCCAGCAAAAAGTACCAAAAGAGGTTCCTTGCCACCTATTGTGACGTTTCTCGCGTCAAAATAGGGTATGAATAAAGCATCAGCTCCAGCAAAAAGAGCCTGTACCCTAATTGTGAACGCTTCTATTGACATTAATCTTTTTTCCCACACTCAACTGTTTGACCCACCACTTAAATAAATTGCTCAATTATATAAGTTCAGTTTGGAGCTAAGTTACACTTGCACGTATTCATCGATGAATTTTAGATAATGCTTCCAGTATGGATTGGTTAAGAGGTGAAACTCGAATGGAGAATCGAAATAGCTCTCCAAAAGGACGTCATAAACCTCCAATCTCTTTTCTCTCAACCCGAATTCATCTGAAACTATTGCAATATCTATGTCGCTCAATCCTGTAGAATAATCCTTTCTTACAATGGAGCCGAAGAGAAAAACCTCAAAACTACCTAGACGCTTTCCAAGCAAATCCTTGATCTCACTGGCGTATGCCATGTAATCGGTGAAATACTTCATTCTTTCCATAGCATCTCCCTCAACTCGTTTAAAGCTTTGAAAGCCTCATCTACCTCTTCGGGAAAGAATTCTTCGTAATAATATCTTGAAGATATATAGGCTCTCTCGAGATTTCTCAAAACAACTTTTCGCTCTGTAATGAAGTTTTGTAGCTCGTCTTCTCTCCAATTTTGGGAAAGGTCTGACAAAAGTTTTCTTAGACCATGTGTTTTCTCGAAATACCCCCTCAAGTCAAGTAGTTTAGCTTTAATGAGCAGTTGAAAAGCCTGTTCCAGATGAAACATCACAAGGTCATAATCTTCATGTTCATAATCAAATTTTGCATCTCTCTCGAATTTTGATGCCCTATTCAAGTATAGCTCTACAATTTCTTTCATAAAGAGATTAAGTGTAGTTTCTTAAAAAAATTACCCATTGTAGCCCTTACGATTTTATATAATATAATCAGTAGTTCGTAAAGTATTTTATGTTTTTGGCTTAGAAAAGTCCTTTAGCATTG
>CAZQTT010000038.1:0-24700 GCA_964596255.1 uncultured archaeon | reverse complement strand
ATAATCAGCATTACCAAATATAAAATTTTCTGTTTCATCATCATATCCTAATATGCAAAAATACCAATGGAGTGTAAACATTTCGATATTTTTTGGGGCTATGGGATGGGCCCAATATCCAATATACAACCTTTAGTAACTTATTTTCAAAGAATAACTTTAAATTCGCGCTCACCAACAATAATTAGATGCAGTTAGAAAAAGTTATAGATAGCTACATGAAAAAAGTTCCCCAGCTAAGGCAGCTGTGCGACAGATGCTTGCGGGTGGAAAGATACGAGGGAAACGTTGTTTTAATGCTAGTAGATGCTTCTTTCGTCTCTCTGGGGATTAATTATTTCACTGTAGTAGTTCCCAAGGTGTTCGATTTTAAGAAGAGTTTTGTTGATACCAATAAAATAGTGAGTCTGAGAGACCTCACAGATTATGATCTGGGAGAGTTGACCGAATTATGGAAGAATAAAAGAAGCTGGAATATGGCCAAAGAAGTTGCCGGCTACCTGTCTTCCATTGATGAGGACGATAGAAATGCGTTGATTGAGTGGGCAGGAAAAAGCAGTCTAAAGAATTGGAAAAGCGATCCTATATGTAGAATCAACGGAGTGGGAGTTAACACCTACCAGTACCTGAGAATGATGGGTGGCGTGGATACCGTTATGCCCGATAAGATCGTCAAAAGAGTATTTCAAGAAATTTCGGAGAAAAGTGGTGAACAGATACCTTGGGATGATCTAGGATTTGTCAAAAAAGTGGAGGAAATTGGTCGATCGACAGGTTACAGACCCATTGAGCTGTGCTGGATGACCTGGCTGGTTCAATATGATAAAGACAAGCTCAAAATCAGGGAGTACTCCGAGCTGATGAACAAAATATGACTCATAAGATTGTGATATCTAATGAGGTTCAAAAAAGGTTAAGCAACAAATGAGAATTATTACAATTTTTTAAAGAAGTGGAAATAATATAAATGAGAACCACTCAACTTTAATCTGGAGGGGTATAGATGAAAAGAATAGTACTGGGCATATTCATGCTATTTATGATACTTGCCGTTTCGTGGACAGTTATGGCATTGCCAGACAGCACTTCCACTCAGACTGGCAGGAGTATGAATATGGGTTTCCAACAAAATGGTGAAAGTCCAGAGCAAACAGTAACCGAAGAGACGGAAAGAATTGGCTACATAATGATAAATGGGAAAGAAGATTCCCTGCCAGTAATCGAAGGAAATGTTTACAGAGACAATAGCACTATGACTGGTGTAGTCACAATGGGCAACTTTAACGTCAAAATCAGCCAGAAAATAGATTGAAAACTTACAATGGATTGTACACGGGAAAATAAATGACCAGAGTGGTAATAGGGGGTTTGGGAGGGTTGAGGGGGATCAAGCTTAATTAGAATAATAAACTTGGATACCACCCTGGCCAATACTATATATGTATTTATTGTTAATAAGGTTTTCGTGATATTTTATAGCATGAGACTTTTTACATAGGTGTATTTGGTTATTAACTAAAAAGCCGCAACATTTTACCCATTAATCATTAGGGTTAGCGGTCTTTGTTGCCGTCATGCTGAGTATTTGGCGGGTATTATCTCCGTTCCTCGTTAAAAAAGATTTCAAAGAACACCTTACCAGTTTCCTGGTCGAATTTGATCACTCTAAAGTTCCTTGAAACATCTTTAAACCAGGCCCTAAACATGCCTTCCATAACCATATTAATGTCTTGGTTGACCCATTATTTAAAAATAGTTAAATTGTTAACATTATGAAAACTATCATGATATTTAATTACTTTTCTTATGACTCGCACCCAACCAGTAGAGCCGCTCAGGACTCCACTTCATAAATAACCATTCCACCATCCCTATAAGCCTCCTTCAGCTTTTCTGACCGGTCAAGACCGATACGACCATATTTCTGGTACTCGACCTCCCCCAGGAAAACATATTTAACATCATATTCCCGCATCGCCTCGTAGGAGGCATTCAGGTAGATATCCTGGGCAGCCTTCTCTCTTTCATGGATATCGCTCCAGTCCCTCCCCCACATATTTTCATGCGACTTCCAGCCCACCAGTGTAGGCATCCCCGTAAGGGAGGAAACTCGGGATGAGTACTGATAAGCATCTCCAGGGGCTTCCACAACCACGCCACTCTTATTGTTCAACCATTTTATGGCTTTATACTCCACTAAATGCTGTTCTTCAACCCACTCCATTCCATTTAAGGTCAAATTCTGGGTGCAGCCCATATGATCACGATTGGGCATCGTAAAGGAAGTCATTACGGGATGTATGGTAGAAGCAGCTATAAGGAATACGGCAAAGACGATCAGGGCTTTATTTCTCACTCTGGAAAGGAAGAACGCTGAAGCTACTCCCCAGAGAATCCAAATCTGAAAATAGATCTTCATTACCGTATTCAGTCTCTCTTGAGGTTCCGCATAAGAATCATTTATGTAAAACAGCTCACAGAATAGGACCAGAAGCAGAGCTACCGCTCCCATAACAACTGGAAAACCGGCATCCTCCGTAAAGAGGTGGTATATGAAAAAACCCGCCAGAACCATGAGGAATGCCAGCTGAAAACCCCCCACAAACCCAGCAAATAACGCTGCCAATATTAAAGCGACCACAATACCGACCATCTTTACGGAACGCCATTCGAGTCTGGAGAATACGTATGTGAGCGATAAAAAGACGAAGAGGGGAAATACCTGCAGAAAATTGGTTAGCTCTGTTCTGCGGTGAACAAAACCGATTATCTCCATATTCAAGGTGAAGAGGAATACTCCACCAATTGCAGCCAGTACCAGCAAGAATACTCTATTCCTGGTAGCAAAATAGGCAGTTGTTATCAGGAGGATGAAGTAAGCCGGAAAACTCCAGAGATCCAGACCAATAAAGAATGAACAGAACACCAGCGCAGAAAGAAAGGTGTAAACATTGAATCTCCGGTAAACAGCCAGGCATAGGCCAATAAATGCCAGCTGAAAGGCCAAGGACATGAAGTGAGCGTGAAGGTCTCCCTGCAAAAAGGTGAATGAAGGATAAAGATCCAGTGTGTGGGAAATTACGCGATTGGCCGTCGAGAAGTCAAAATGGAATAACCATTCGGTGAAACTACCCGAGAATGCCTCATACTGTAGGAGATCCTTTCCTGAGAGGTATGCCAGGAGCTGTACAAACCCTGATATAAAGCCCATGACCAAAGTGAGCACTACCGTTACCAGCCCATACAACTTCCGCCCCACCAAATTATAACCCACCCCAAAAGCGGTCTGGACAGCCATGGAGTAGAACGCAGCCACAGCAAGATTATATCCTATCTGAGGTTTAACTCCGGAGAGCTTTATGAGTACGGCAGATATCATGTGGCCGAAGTAGTAATAGACCAAGTCCTGGCCGGCAAACCAGGGGTCACCAGGGGGGAAGAATTCGGTCCTCAAAATGGAGTTAAGAAAAGCAAAATCCATAAAATCTTCGGAATATGCAAAATAGATTTCAGGCTTATGCACCAGATAAAAGATCGCCACTGCAAACGCTGACAAAAAAATAGCCTCACTCAAGATATTCTCCCTATTAAGTACCAGATCCTTATGCCTGTAGGCCATAAAGGAGAGGGCAGCAAGAATTAAAATGCCAAAATAGATGCTGAAACCAAATCCTATCAATTTAAGACTGGATAAAATCCATGCAATAAAAACGATGACAACAATTCCCAACTGCTTACATAAGAACTGACCACCTTCCCTGAAATCCTTAGTCAAGAAGGAAACCAGTGGTAACGCCAGTAACCCAATCGCTTCCACCACCAGTAAGAAGATTAAGACCCCCATAACTCCCATAACTCCCATAACTCCCATAACTCTGGCAACCAGTCTCTTTCAATACAAATAAGTTTTCCGCAGGTATTGACCACAAGCCACGGAATATAGTTTTTTATAATGCTGGACTCAATCTCTATTAAATGGAAGACAGTAAAGAGTTTGTGGATAAGGTCCTCAAAGGAGAAGAGAAACCACCCAGTAAGAGATGGTTAAAGAGGGTCATAAAAGACATGGAGAACAGACACTCCTGGCTATCCAAAATAGGGATCTTCGTAATGGTCCCATTGACAATAGCAGTAGGAATATCGATCTTCGAGTACCCCATTATGGTTGCAGGATTCGCTATCCCATTTATTTACGCCAGAAAATTACTTGACCACAATAAGAAGATCTACGCCCTCAAAAAACAATTAGAGGACTATGAGTAGGATTAGATTTTATTTTATAAGATTTGTAAACATTCATTCCATCTGTGGAGCGTTTATAGGTCTTTTATTCTTCTTGAGCTTTCAACATAGTGACTAAACAACCTAGTGCCCCACTCAATTCCTCGTTTAGATTCACAAATAAAAACATTTGAAGGATCCAAGACCCCAGAATTGAATAAATACAATGTTAAGCGTCTGTCTGAGACCCAAAACGCTTCAGTTGCTTTTTCACAAACGTAAAGCTCACCATAACTGGAAGTCATAAAATCATTCATTAAATCAGGATAATCCTCCCCGCACTTGTTGAGAACTCCTTCAGTTAAAACAAGTTTGATTACTCTCTTATTACCCTGCTCCAAAAACGGAAAAAATCCTGGGTGGTATACTAAAGATACTCCACCTAACCAGCTGGATTCTTCGATTATTTGAAGCCAACTTTTCTGAAGTTCATATGGATCGGGTTTGGAGAAAATGAAGCCACCTCTAAGCAAATGCAAGTCTTTCCTTAGATTATCTGGTATTGATGATATATCATGGGTTGCAAAGAATTCACCATTATCTTCTATTAGTTCCATTAGATCTTCCAGTACATTCGATTTCTCCAAAGCGATTTCACCAATGTTAGTGATCACATAACCTTTCTCGACCTTTTTTACCATATTTTGATCAAGAAAGTAACGCAAGTGAGGCTTGATAGTATCCCTGGATAATTTCATAGATTTCACAAGGTCATTCAATTTCTTGTGTTGTTTCAAGTTCTCCAGTATCCTGAGCTTTAAGGGTGTACTCAACAGTGATTTAGACTTAAGGTTATCAGAGATTTTAACTCCCCCCAGTGTACCAATCTCATTTTTAATTGTTTTGAATCTATACTTATATTTAATTTTCGAAACTATTTGATCAATAGATTAGTGATTATTTGACCAATTTTTCTATTTCGAGCTGTGAACTATACAAGAACCTTTAATCTATGCTCAAATCAGCTCAAAAGAATAACTAAATTGAACCATCGTGTTAGAACGCCGGGAGAGGGACTTGCAACCCCAGCTTCAGAAAGCTGGACCATCAAACTGAGGTATCTCGCTTCGCTCAACACCTCTCTAACGTACCTACTAATGTAAAAATTTCATAGGGCGTCGAATGAAAAGAGCTCACGCCGGGAGAGGGACTTGAACCCTCGCGTCCTTGCGGACACTGGTTTTCTGTGTGTCCGTACTCCAGACCAGCGCAGTACCTCTCTGCAATCCCGGCCTAAATGATTGTTTGCACGCTGGAAAGATAAAGTTTCTGATTGTTATTTACTGCCAAAAGCAAAAAATTTATTACCTTTCATATTAACCGCCAGAAGTTATGAAACATTTGCTCTCCATCTCAGACTTAAAAAGGGATGAGATTTTAGAATTCATCAATTCTGCTACTCAGCTTAAATCTGAAAGGTATAGGAACGTAGTAACTGATTATCTTACCAATAAGAGCCTGGCTATGGTCTTTGAACTCCCCTCTACACGTACCAGGGTTTCTTTTGAGGTGGCGATGACCGATCTGGGTGGTCATGCTCTGTGTCTTACCAGAGATGAGCTTCAGTTGTCCAGAGGTGAGCCCATTAAGGATACTGCCAGAACTCTTTCAAGATATGTTCATGCAGTAATGATAAGAGCCAAGGATCATGCTACCCTAGAGGAGTTCGCTGTTCATTCTACAGTTCCGGTGATAAATGGTTTGAGTGACAGAGAGCATCCCTGCCAGGTCTTGACCGATCTGATGACCATACAGGAATACAAGAACAAACTCGATGGGGTCAATATTACCTGGATCGGCGACGGTAATAATGTTTGCAATTCTCTCATTCTTGCTTCCGCTATTGTAGGAATGAAATTGACCATCTCGAGTCCACCGGGTTATGAGCCGGATAAAGCCATACTGGAAAAAGCGAAAAAAATGAACATAGATTTAAATTTTGAAATAGATCCTGAAGCTGCCGTAGAAGATGCTGACGTGATATACACTGACGTGTGGACCTCGATGGGTAAGGAAGAGGAGAAAGATAAAAGGGCGGGCAGTTTCTCCAACTATCAGGTAAATAAAAGGCTGATCCAGGGAGTGAAAGATGATGTTATTGTACTCCATTGCCTTCCGGCCCATAGGGGTGAAGAAATTACTGAGGAGGTAATCGAAGGGCCAAGGTCAGTTGTATTCGAGCAAGCAGAAAATCGCCTCCATTCTCAGAAGGGCATACTGCTGAAGCTGATGGAACAGGAAAATGAGTGACTGGGAATCTGTTGTAGATAGGATTACTGTATTTATCAACCGTAAGGTAGAAGAAGCAAATGCTCAAGGAATTGTATTGGGTCTGAGCGGTGGAATTGACAGTGCAGGCACTGCCTACCTGTCAAAAAAAGCTCTGGGCTCAGAAAGGGTTTTGGGGGTTATAGCTCCCGAAGAAGGAGTAACTCCCCAAGAGGATGTGGAGGATGCCATCAACCTGTGCAAGGATCTGGAAATCGATTATAAGTTGATTAAAATTAACTCACTGATCAAGGCATTCACCGATACGCTGGGTGAAAGTAGAGGCGCTGCAGTTGCCAATTTGAAGCCCAGAATAAGAATGGTGGTGCTCTATTTCTTTGCCAACAGCAAGAACATGCTGGTGACTGGAACCGGAAACAAAACCGAACTGGAAGTGGGTTATTTCACCAAATATGGAGATGGCGGAGCAGATATTCTGCCCCTGGGCGACCTGTACAAAACGGAAGTTTTTAGCCTTGCAGAGCACTTGGGAGTTCCCCGAAAAATAATTGACAAGAAGCCCAGCGCTGGGCTGTGGAGAGGGCAAACTGACGAATCGGAGATGGGAATGAGTTACGAGAAACTAGATAAAGTGCTCAAAGCCATAGAAAAGGATAGTACTGACGAAATTGGAGGGGTGGAAGGATACGAAATTGAGAAGGTTATCAGTATGGTCGAAAGCAGTGCCCATAAGAGGCAAATGCCCCCTAAAGCAGAAGTTAGAGATGTATTAAGAAGTGATTAAGAAACCATTCGAGGTCACCTAAAGCAGGATAAAACATTAGTGTAGTTAGTCTAGTCTATATAAGTTAGGATAAATTAAGAGTAGATCTCTTTATAATTACAATAATAATTAAATAAAAAAGCCAAAATTCTCATATTTGCTATACAATACTTTTTTAACTTGAAAAAGAAGAGGAGCGTATGAACAATGAAAATGAAAGCTTTTGTATGCTTGTTTGCTCTCTTATACTTGGCTTCTGTCAGTATAGCTTCCGCAGAACAATTTACCGTAAACCAAAGCGGATGGTGGAATCAGTCATGGAACTACAATGCGAGTGACGAACCCATCCAGGCCGCAATAAACAATGCCTCAACTGGAGATAATATTATAGTTAAAGATGGCACCTATACAGAGGATTTAGATGTAGATAAGCAGTTGACACTTGAATCTGAGAACGGCTCTGCTAACTGTATCATAGATGGTAATTACAGTGGAACTGCTGTTAAATTAAGTGCAGATGGAATCAATTTTATTGGATTCACCGTAAAAAACGCACTTTGGGCAGGAATAAAAATAGTAAGCGATGATAACATTGTGAAAAACAATAACATAACCCAAATCAATGGTAATGGTGGTGACGGAATCATCCTTGAAGAAGCAAACAATAACACCATCAAAAACAATAACGTCTACTCAAACTCTTTTGATGGTACCCAACTTATAAGTTCGAACAACAACACTATAAAGAGTAATACATTCAAGAACAACGAGCGTGCAGGTATTAAACTGTTGAATTATTCAGATAGGAATACATTGAAGAATAACTATTTAACAGATCATTCTACTGGGATTTACTTGCGGACTTACAATGATGATAACGAAGTTAAACAAAACAACTTAATAAACAACACTGTAGGCTTGACATTGGGACCAGGTTGCGACAGAAACTTGGTGGCCAATAACTCAATCAAGCAGAACGACTTAGGAGGGATCAAAGTACTTAGAGTTGAAGGTTATGAATCAACAAGTAACAATACCATTGTATATAACAACATTACAGACAACCTCCATTACGAGCATGCAACGGCTCCTAAAGAGAAAGGGATTTACTTGAGAAATGTTCATGGTAATCATATCTATTTGAACAATTTTGCCAACAACAGAAACGGAAATATCTACTCCGAGAACTCAAGCAATGTGTGGAACAGTAATGAAGAAATTACTTACACCTTTGAAGGCAGCACATACACCTCTAAGTTGGGGAACTACTGGGACGACTACAATGGTGGAGACCCAGATGACGATGGAGTGGGCAACTCACCATACACGATTTCTGCAACGGATAGCGATTCTTATCCCTTGATGAACCAGGTAACCTTCAATAACACGGTCAGTATAGGTCCTTTTGAAGAAGACCTCTCTATATCGCTGGAAAAGTTCACTAATGGGTTAGATGCGGATGAAGCTCCTGGACCGGAAATCACTGCAGGAGAAGAGGTAACATGGACCTACAACGTCACCAATGAAGGGAATGTGCCCCTCAGCAATGTTAATGTAACTGACAACCAGAACGTAACACCTACATATGTTGAAGGCGATACCGATGGAGACGGCAAGCTGGATATAGGCGAAAAATGGACTTATGAAGCCAACGGTACAGCAAGACCCGGCCAGTACTTTAACATAGGAAATTTTACGGCAAACTATTCAGAAACAACCGTAACCAGTGAAGACGATAGCCACTACTTCGGAAAGTTATCGCTTGAACAAAGAGTCTCCAACCTGGAGAATAAAACTGAAGAGCTTCAGGAAAACTTTTCTGAGCTAAGGGAACAGCTTGAAGAGCAAAACGAGACAATAAAGGAGCTTAAGGAGAACCAGACTATTCTGATGGTGTGGAAAGAAGAAGTGAACCAGTTCATAAATGAGAGTGAGAATGTCTCAAAAGAAATAGAGAACCTCAAAGAGAACCAGTCAATGATTATGGAGAACCAATCAGCTCTCATGTCATGGAAAAAAGGAATAGAAAACTGGAAAGCAAATGTGAGCAATTTCATGAATGAAACCAGAGAAGACATAGAGAACTTAAAGACCAACCAGTCAGACCTTTTGGATTGGAAGGACGAGATGGAATCATGGAGAGCAAATGTAGATGAGTTCATGAACAATACCAGTGAAAATATTGAAGGAATTGAAACAGAAATTAAGGATCTGTGGAATGAAACTGATCAACTATGGAATGAAACTGAAAGTATCTGGAATTGGCTTGAGGAACACATCCCACCCGGACTTCAACAATCAAATCCCGGTAAAAACACAGGTAACAGCCACAGCGAGAAAGCTAAAGATAAGGGGAGAAGCCCCTAAAACCTATTTTTATATCATCTCATTTTTTTATAGTTTTTAGGTTTTTAGGTTTTAACGTCTTCTCATCAAGACCAATCCCAGTAATCCAACACCAACCAGTGCAAGAGTAGAGAGCTCAGGGACAGGCTGGCAGGGCTCATCTTCGCTATTATCTAACCCACAATAGCATTGTTCATCATTAGTTAAATCAGAGTTTTCATCGTTGAAACCGGTCAACAGAAAATCTATGCCACCGTCCTCGTCATTGTCTGTTCCATCCGAGCAATCAGGACAGGTGGAGAGGCACAATTCTCCTATATTTTCTATATTCGATTGACTACCGTAACAAGGGATACTTTCATTTGGTTGCCAGGAATTACCACCCAGTGCGTCTATACAATACCAGCAGGGAACGTATGGAAGATCATAGCCGCCATCACAGTTATCGCCATCACATTCCATTTCTACTGAACATTCATCATCAGTATAGCATTTCCCCAAGCAGTCTTCCTCATTAGCTGAGGCTGTACCTATTGTAAGAGTTATCGCTATAACACAGAGAGCTAAAAGCCAAAATTTCTTCATATTTTACCTCCTTTTATTATTGCTACTCCCACCACAATCAGCGAGCCTGCAAGCAATGTTAATCCAGTAAGTGTTAAGGCTGGAACACTCTCTGGAGGACAGCAGTGGGGGCACTCATCTCCGCCATGACAATCACATACGAATAAAAGAAAATCATTGGAAGTTACTGTACCATCGCAGTCAAGGTCTGCTGGCCAGGGACCGGGCCCATCCACGTAATCAAGCATAATCCATGCATCAGCCCAGGTCCAATTACCGTCATTGTTCAAGTCGCCACACCGAGTCCAATCATCACCTTCAGATTGGGTGTGGGAACTTAAAAGTTGGGCCCTTTTTTTAGAATCTGAAGCGCAACGGATTATTTCTTTGAATTGTTCATCATCAATTGTTCCATTTTTATAATCCCATATCGCTTTCTTAAATTCATTGGAATCAAAAACATCGTTATCGTTCAGGTCGTACTCTTCACAAATACCCTGAGCGCTTACAGTAACTGTAGATAAGGGTAATATAAGCAGAATTACAAATAACCACCTCATAACTTCCACCTTAATATTAATAGTTATGAAAGTATTTAATAATTATCCAGAAGATAGATACGAAACTGAATTAAGTAACAAGACTTGTTTTTTAAGTGAGGGCCGTCAGGACATATTAAGTCGGTCTATTCCAACTTCCACCTTAAGGCAACAAAAAGTAAACTTTTTACATTATAAAAAATCAGGGGATTACAATGACAACAACTATACCTGATGAAAGGATAGATATTGAATTGTATTTATCTGAAGATCCCCGAAGACTGGAGGTCCTTAAGGTTCTGGAGCTTGAGAATAGGAAGTCTCTCAGTGAGATTGCCAGGCAACTAGGATTTTTCTCTCAGGAGACGAAAGACGCGATAAGTGACGTTGAAGCCGTAGGCCTTGCAGATACTCTTGAAGAATTCAAAAGCGGTAAACTTACCTTTATGAGCAGGTTATCCATTAGAGGAGCTCAATTTCTAAAGGATAGAGGTTTAATTGCTGGAGAAGAAGAAGCTCAGGCAGAGGCCGAGAGTGGGGGCGAGTCCGAAGAAGGCTCCTGACGGCGGTCGACTCTGAAGTTGACCTATTCAAATCTAAACTAAATCTGGTTTAGATCTGATCCAGCATATCCTCTATTTTCTTTATTTCTTCCTTTATCTGGTCCGCAGCTACAGAGCTATCGTGGTATTCCAGCACGACGCCGCATTTGGGACACATGAAGTTGAGTTCCATGGCTTCTGCATAGGAGACTTTTACGTGACCATTCTGGCAGATATAATACATGGTGGACGTTTCAGTTTCAAGCTTCTCTTCCAGCTTATTTTTGGTCTTTTGCAATTCTCTCCTCAAAACATCAGCTTGCTTATCATAATTAATCTTCCAGTGATATTCCATCCACCCGGTCTCGTCGTCCCTGTGTCTGGTATACTCTGCTACTCCAACCTCGTAAAGGGAAAAAAGGGCTTTCCTAACGTCATTGATCTCTAAGCCAAGTTCTGAAGCAATTTGCTCATCTGTGAACCCATTTTTGGGTCTGAGAGAATAAATTATTAACCCCACTTCGCCAGCAATTCTTTCAATCAATTCTCTTATTAACTCTTCAGTCTGAGTTTCACTCACATTAGTTTCACTCACATTACTATATATATCATTCCTTCTTATTTAAGTTTGCGATTTGAAGGTTTTCAACACTTATCATACCAATGTCATTCATGATAGTCCACTACTCTCCAGTCGCAAAGTTTTTGTTCAAAAAAGGGAACTAAGTTACATGAAGAGATTTCTGCTTCCTTTGATCTTAATATTCTTTCTATCTATACATACGGCGGATGCTCAATTTGTCAACGAGAGTGAAGTCACCATAAAAGCTGTAGCCGTGACCACCGGAGAGGCTTCCGAAGGCGTCATCATCAACATAACTGCCCTGCTAACGCCGGGTGACGGAAAGATATTCGTTTCTACCACTCCCTACACCCAGATAGATATGCAGGGCAGCGCCCAATTATCGGCACTCACCGCATGTGATGTTCTGGGGAAGGATTTCCTCGAATATAACTTCTTTTACACCATCGAATCCACATCTCCCATCGTTGGAGGACCCTCTGCTGGCAGCGTTATGACCATCGCCACCATGGCAGCCCTCCAGAACTTGACCATCAATGAAGAAGTCTATATGACCGGCATGATCTACCCTGACGGGTCTATCGGCCCTGTAGGCGGTATCCCCTCTAAATTGAGGGCTACTGCAGAGAGAGGTGCCGATACATTCCTTATCCCTCAGGGTCAGCAGACAGTAGTGGTAGAAGAAGTGGTAACAGAAGAGAGAGGCCCTTTCATCTTCAGAACCACTGAAACAAAAGAAGTGAACGTCATAGACCTGGGTGACGAGCTGGGAGTGAACGTTGCGGAAGTGAACACCGTAGAGGATGCATTCGCTTATTATACCGGCTACTCCGTAAGCAAACCTGAAGTAACGTTCAACGTCTCTCAATACTCTGACGTCATGGTCCAGCTGGCAGATAAAATGAAATCAGATGCTCTAGAATTGATGGAGCAGACAGAACAACATGCACAGGAAGATGAGCTGGCCACCATAAGAAATACCATTGATCGTGCAGAAGAGAATTATAAAGAAGGGGATTACTACACTTCCACCAGCCAGTACTTCCAGGCAAAAATTGACATGCGATACGTTATTTACAAGCACACCCTGACCGCAAACAACATCGATGAAGAGTTCCAAAAAGTGGAAGAAGAGATAGATTTTTGCGTCAACTGTCTGGAAGATTATGAGACCATGGGAGTCAACTCCTTCCAGTTGATCGGTGCGGCCGAAGAAAGGGTCAAGAGAGCCGAAAAATACCTATCAGATGCAAAATCTTCAGAAGATTTTGATAGTGCCATAAACAACCTGGCACTGGCTAGAGAAAGAGTGGAGAGCGCCAAGGCCTGGTTATCTCTACTGGATACAATTGAAACTGATATCAAGCTGGATAAGGAGCAGGTGAAGAAAAGGGCTCAATTTTATCTCAGTCAGGCAGAATCTCTAGTAGTCTATTCTTCTTCCATCGGAGGGCATAACGTCCTTATAAACAGA
Organism: uncultured archaeon; assembly: GCA_964596255.1. Taxonomy (GTDB): domain Archaea; phylum Halobacteriota; class Archaeoglobi; order Archaeoglobales; family Archaeoglobaceae; genus JdFR-22. Next base: position 11,379 of record CAZQTT010000038.1, on the reverse strand, counting down.
GCAAAAGAGAGCTCAAATCTCGCCAGCGAAATGCTCGATGAAGGATTCTATGCTGGAGCAGTCACTTCTTCTATAGACTCCATTGCTAAAACCAGTATTTCTGTAGAGCTTATTGGTGCCAGCGAAACGCAAATTGCTGAAAAAACAGAAACGGCTAAGGAATCTGCCAAAGAAGCTTTATCAGAAGTTAAGTTTATAACTCCCATACTTCCGGCAGCCTATTTTGAGTTCGCCAACAACATGGACAATAATCTGGAGAAACTGATGTATTACAAGTTATCAGAGCGCCTTGCGGAGACCATGATGACCATGGCAAAAGAAAATCCCAACAGGACATTGGTAAAAACAGAGCCGCCATCCTATAATGAGCCATCAAATGGTCATTCAGTTGTGGATGCTCCTGGTGAGCAAATTGAAATCCCCGGATTTGAAGTACTTACTGCACTTGCCGCTATTTCATGCGGTTACTATGCTCATCACAGACGGAGGTAGTTCAGTGTTCAATTTTTACCAGAAGTCCTGAAAGGGGGAATCACAAGAGTACACCTACGCCTTCTAACCCTTATTAAGGTTAAGGGCAATCATAACTACCAGTATTCAGGTTGAATCCCCTCTAAAATTTATACCATTGATCTTCTTAGTTTGCACTACATAATGTTAAGGTGGCATTTGCGAAGTATCATCGCAACGGGTTTCTTGCTTTCTGAAGATATGGAGCTCTCTAAAGCCAATTAGCCTATGAGAATGTAGCAGAACAATCCTGAGCTAAGTGTGGACACAAAATTCACTCCTGAATTGGTGAGGTACCCCTTTTCTTCCACCGTAGCTCCCAAAAAACTGTCCACATGTATGGCTATAAATCCTGCCAATAAAGCCACCAGTATGTACTGCCAGTTCACCAAGATATTGAGTAGGTAGGAAACAATAACTATTATTGCAGCCCCTAATAGGGCTGCAAACTCTCCTACTGTAGATATTCCTCCACTGATTCCTGATCTGACTCTGTTGAAGTTAGTTATAAGGTAAACTTTTTCAGATGCTTTCCCTATCTCACTGGCCATGGTGTCTCCCAACGCCGCCGCAACAGAGGCTACAAAACCCAGTAAAAACACTTCGTGCCCGTAAACCCCATAGGTCATGGCGAAAAAGAGGGGTGCAAGGCTGTTCCCAAAAACATTGGCATAACCTCTGGCTCCACCAGCAGGCTCGGCGACTCCCTGCTCCATTTTCTGGTCGTATTTGTATTTGGTGGATACAGAACCAACGAGGTAGAAGGTTACCAGAAGAAGGAAGAATTCAATCCCGGTAAAGACGATCACCAGAGTTCCCACCAGTGTTGCACTCATTAAACCACTCTCATCGGCGATACCGGATTTCATAGCCGCCATACTCAACAAAAAGGCTATGAGGAAAGCGATGGCGAGATCAAAGCTGTTGACGTTGAACTTGTAGATATCAAAGACGAGGTACACTGTAGCTACTGCCAGGACCATTGTCGCTCTCTTATCACTGTTTACATCGATGCTCTCCACCAGTGCCGCAGTTAGACCCCCAATTAATGATAAAAAGAATAGCATATTGTAGTCAATAGGTGTAGAGGTTACCTGATGGTAATAAAGGAAATATATCAGACCAAATACAGTAAATATACCTATATTTTGGAGAGAAACTCCTCTAAACTCATGAGCGGCCACAATAAACAAAGCTGCCAGCACAATAGACTCTGGAACACCGAAAAAGGTGGAAGAATACACTACATTGGCAAAAAGAAGGGTATTAAAAATAGATGTTTCAAAATCGACATCATTTATAGCCAAACTGATCTTTCGTGATGCGGAGTAAACAAGTAAGATCATAAGTAGAATGCTCATAACTATCTTTTCCGGTAGAAGGGGTCCAGCAAGGGCTGGAATCAATAAAAGCAGTACAAGCATTCTATTATCAAACATCAGCAATCGTTAAGTATCCTTTATTTTAAAAATTTATCTAAATCAAATTTAGAGGTTCTGGATTTATGGACTTCATCAGGAAGCTATACGAAAAAAGGGTGGAGAAGCAAATAGATTCTGAAAGAGTCCCCACTCATATCATGATCGTCGCCGAAGAGATGGATTTCTTTGAGAATATCTCCAAATTCAGGAGTTTTATAGACTGGTGCAGAGATTTGGGTGTAAAAGAGATCACCATTTGTGTTCACATGCTCCACCCCGTTTCCTCCAAGCTTCTGGATAAGATCAGTCTTAAATTAAAGGACCATGTCCACGATTTAAGGATCTTTACCGAAGACGAGCAGGGAGTTTGCCATAGAGAAGGACAGGCGGACAACGAAGGAGAAGAGGCAGAAAAGGAAGAAGAGGAAGAAGAGGGATATCGTGCTCGATCATCCCAAAATGGGTTTACGGTCAACCTGATAGCAGGGTATGGTGGGAGGGCGGAGATAACCGATGCAGTCAGAAGACTGGCTCATCTGGTAGAAGAGAATGAGATGGAGCCCGAAGACATTGAAGAGAAAGATATAGAAAGATTTTTGAGCATAAAGGATTCTCCTGACTTAATCATGCGCGCGGGAGAGGAAATACCTGATTTTCTGATCTGGCAGAGCATATACAGTGAACTCCATTTCCTGGACATTGACTGGAAGAGCTTTAGATACGTTGATTTCCTCCGCTATATTAGGGATTACCAGCAGAGGGAGAGGAGATATGGAAAATAAGCTTAAAGCGATTAGGATGCTGGCAGATTACCAGTTTGGAACGGGAGCAGGAAAGGCCCTGTTCTCGGAGTCGGTCAAGTTCATAATGTCCACTAAAGGAAGGGTCAGGCAAATAATAGACAATGACACCAGGATCGCAACAGTCAAAGCCGGGTCCGGGTGGTTGACCATCAGCATTGAGGCTGCCCGCCGTCTCCACTCCCTGTTCCCCTATCCCCAATTGAGAGTAATCGTCCTAACTGATGTATCCCCCTTTATCAAGGAAGGAGGGAACGTCTTCTCCAAGCACGTGGTTGATGTTGACAACCGCATAAGAGCAAACGATGAAGTCCTGCTGGTCGACCAGGAGGATAACCTCCTTGCCACAGGGAAAGCAATTTTAGGTGCCAGGGAGATGCTGGAGTTGAACAGGGGCATGGCAGTGGACGTTCGATGGGGAATAATGAAAAAAGAAAAAGATGAAAAATATGAAGAACAAGAAGACTACCAGAATGAAGAAGAAAAAGAGGATATAGAAAATTATAGAAGATAGAAAATTAGTTTTAGTTGAGGGTTAGTGATGGGTGGAATGAAAAAGTATGTGGTGGATAAATCAAAGAATGTGCTGATAGTCAGAAAGGATTCTGTGGTGGACAGGCACCTCAAATTCGATGGGAAGATTATTGCCGGCATGTTCTCCTGTTTCTGGGGCAATCTGGAAGGCAAAGAGCTATCTCTGGGTAAAGGCTGTTTTGTGAGAGGGAAAATCAACTGCAAGAAGATCGTTGTGGGTCCGGAATCCGAATTCAGGACCATTAACTCCTCTGGCGATGTCCTGGTCCAGAACAAGTGCAAAGGAGGGTCAATCAAATCCGGGTCTGATGTAAGAATACAGGAAGGCTCAGTTATCAAGTCAGTGGAAGCTGAAGGGAACTTGATAATAGATGGGGACTCCAAAATAGAGAGCATCTCCGCAAAGAAAGTCGTGGCATCAAAGGACGCAAAACCGGAAACCCCGGAAACGCCAGAAACAGAGACCCATGCAGAGAAAAGGCATTACCGGGAAATGGCACCGCTGAAATAACGGTTGATCCTCCACTAATTTTCCCGTTCGGAAGTAACCCCTAAAAACTAAATTAATGAGGTTTACTGCATTAAAATAAGGGAGTGGTGAGGATGCTCAGCGGTCCAGTACTACCCATTCCTTCGCCAGAACATCTACGGCCTTTTGGATATCGTCCACCCGGAGAATAATGGTTGCCGTACCCTCTCCGGAGATAAAGGCGTAAACGTATTCCACGTTGATTTCCTTCTCGCCCAGGGTGTTGGCGATCTTGTACAGCTCACCGGGAGAGTGCTTGACTTCTACTCCGATCACATCAGTTAGAGATACCGTGAACCCGTCATTCTTTAATGCTTTGTAAGCATCCTCTGTTTTGTCCACAACCATCCTGATTATGCCGAAATCACCTGCTTCGGCGATGGTAAACGCCCTGATGTTTATTTCTTCTTGATACAGTTTTTCTGTAACTGCTGCCAGCCTTCCAGGCTTATTCTCCACAAATACGGAAACCTGTTTTATGACCTTATCGTCCATAATAACACCTCATTCTACTCTCAATCCCCTCAAGCTCATTTATTATTCTTCCTCATAATTTCCTGTTATCGATAACTCTCTTTGCTTTTCCTTCGAATCTCTGGAGTGTTCCGGGGTTTGCTACTTCTACTTTGGAGGTGACATTGAGGGAGCTTTTCAGGGTCTCGGACACTTTCTTTTCCAGATTGAGGATGTCGTTGACCTTGCCGGTGAAGGCTTCTTCTTTAACTTCTACCTGGATGGTCATAACATCCAGACCACTCTCCTGTCTATCCAGAACGATCATGTAGTGCTCGCCGACTTCAGGTATCTGCATGAGGGCATGCTCTATCTGACTGGGGAACACATTTACTCCTCTCACGATGAGCATATCGTCGGCTCTTCCCAGAATTCTCATCAAGCGGGGATGAGTTCTTCCGCAGGCGCACTTCTCTTCTTCCAGGATAGTCACGTCTCCCGTTCTCCACCTTATGAGGGGCATTGCTTCCTTGCTTATGGTAGTGACCACCAGCTCTCCCTTCTCTCCATCACCTACGGGCTCGCCTTCACTGTCCACAACTTCTGGAATAAAATGGTCTCCCCATATATGTATTCCATTCTTCTCGGTGCATTCCGTGAAGAGAGGGCCGCTCATCTCTGAGGTCCCGTAAACGTCAAAGGCGTGGATACCGGTTTTATCTTCTATCCTCTTTCTGGTTTCTTCGCTCCACGGCTCAGCCCCAAAAATACCTCTTTTAAGGTCGGTATCTTCCTGGATGCCTTGCCCAACTCTGTTTGCGTATTCAGCGAGATAAAGCATGTAAGATGGAGTGCAGGCAAAAACTGTCGACTTTAAATCCTTCATAAGCTCCAGCTGTCTTTGAGTGTTTCCCGCTGAAGTGGGTATAACTGTAGCTCCCAGCTTCTCGCCGGCATAGTGGAACCCCAGACCACCGGTAAACAGCCCGTAACCGTAAGAGATCTGAATTATGTCTTCTCTCTCCACACCACAGGCAGAAAGGCTCCTGCACAGGCTCTCCACCCATACTCTTATGTCGTTATCCGTATATCCAACTACTGTGGGCTTTCCGGTGGTACCGCTGGAGGCGTGGAATCTCACGATTTGGGAGATAGGTGTGGCGAACATACCAAAAGGATAATTATCTCTCAAATCTGGCTTGCTGGTGAAAGGCAGTTTTCTGAGGTCGTTCAAACTTTTTATATCATCAGGAGTAATACCTTCTTCCTTGAATTTTCTTCTGTAAAAGGGTGAATAATCATAAGCTACAGTAACTAGACTTTTCAGCTTTCTCTCCTGTATATCCTTTAACTCCTTGATAGGAGTTTTTTCCGCTCCTGGATTCCAGAACATATAAACCCCTCAAATTAGCTCAATTTTCTAATTTCTCAATTTTAGTTCTCTTTCAGTTCTCCTCTCATATCAAGGACTCTCTTCGATTTTAATTTGAATCTTTCCAGAGTCCCTTTTTCTACCAGGTCAACGTAGGTCCTTATCCCCAGTTCTTTCATAAGTTCTTTTTGGATTTTACTCTGAATCCTTTTGAAGTCTTCCAGCTCACCACTGAAGAGCTCGTCTTTCATTTCAACTCTCACCTTCATTTCATCCAGTGTACCGTCCCTGGTTATTACTACTTGGTATGAGTCCCCTGCTTCAGGGACCTGCATCAATATATGTTCTATCTGAGAGGGGAACACGTTGATTCCTCTAACTATAATCATATCGTCAGCTCTACCCAGAATGCGATGCATCCTGGGATGAGTTCTTCCGCAAGGGCAATCTCCATCCATTATATATGTGAGGTCGCCCGTCCGGTATCTGAGAAGGGGCATAGCCTCTTTAGTTAAAGGAGTGAGAACTAGTTCGCCCCTCTCACCTTCATTGACGGGATCTCCTTGCTCATCTACAACCTCTATGAAATAGTGATCTGTCCATATGTGCAGACCATCCTGCTCCCTGCACTCGAAAGCAACACCTGGCCCATTCATCTCACTCAAACCATAAGAATCGTAGGCTGAGAGTCCGAAGGCGTCTTCAAGCCTTTTTCTCATGCTGTCGCTCCAGGGTTCTGCCCCAAAACAGCCAATGTTTATGCCCAGCTCTCCAGAATTTATTCCCTTTTTTTCAGCCACCTCTTTGATGTGCAGAGCGTAGCTGGGAGTGGCGTGGATGGCCGTTGTTCCAAAATCCTGTATGAATTGAATCTGTCTTTCCGTGTTGCCTGTCGCGGAGGGCACTACCATAGCTCCAATAAGCTCTGCGCCGTAGTGAATCCCCAGACCACCGGTGAAAAGAGCATAACTAACCATATTCTGGAACACGTCCCTTGAACGGACGCCCACCATATAGAGGCTCCTGGCAACCATGTTTACCCAGTTCTCCAGGTCATTCCTGGTGTAGCCCACAACTTTGGGCTTACCCGAAGTACCGCTTGAAGTGTGAACTCTGACCAGTTCTTCAGGAGAGACGGCGAAAAGCCCAAATGGATAACTATCCCTAAGGTCTTCCTTGGTAGTGAACGGGAGCTTTGTAATATCTTCCCTCTTTTTGATGTCATCAGGGTGCACTCCACATTCCTTGAGCTTCTGTCTGTAGAACGGAACATTGTCATAAGCGTTTTTCACCGTGCTCTTCAATCGCTTCAGTTGAAGCTCCTCAATTTCTTCCCTGGGCATTACCTCCTCTTTCTGCCAATAATCATCTGAATAGGCCATATTGCTTCCCCATGCTGCATTGTAACATACAATCAAGTACCAGTATATATAAGAGTTTTCCAAACGGAAACGGAAGGAGCTTAAAGTCATGAAAATCACTACTACCCCACAGACTACTACCCCACAATCTCACCTCAAACTAGAGCAAACACACTCAAGAATACGGTAAGGAGATACTGAGCAGAGCTAATTATCTCATTCTGATGGTCCAGCTTTCTGAAGCTTGTGTTTGGGGCTATTCGTTTTGGACGTTAATACCGATCCGCTTAACTTCCTGATTGTTGACCATGACCAGAATAGTATAGTTGCCTTTGTCCAGTTCTCCCAGGTTCACTGTCTCATTATAGGTTTTAATTACCTGTGGACATGGAGTGTCAGGGTCGGGCGGTTTGTGCTTGTAATTTAGAGATATCTTTTGTCCGGAGGTTTCTTTATTCATGAATTGGATCTTGTGGCAGGGATTGGGCAACGTAAAAGTGACTTGTGCTTTCCATAATTTCTCATCTTTAAATACAGCAATTTGAGTTTTAAAGCTGGTCTGTTGTTCACTTCCTCCCTGTCCATTTTTTTCTCCGGCACATCCAATTAACAGTAAAGCTATCAACAGTACCAGGATTTTCTTCATTAAATTTAGAATATTGAGAACAAATAAATATGTTTCTAAATTAGTGGAAAAAATGGTTTTGAATTAGGTCATAATTAAAGCAGAGGTTTTTGGAACACTCTTTAAGTTTAGATAATAAGTTTAGATAATATCAAAGGCTATGAAAGAGTTTCCTGGACGTCTTTGCTGCCAATAATATTTATTTCCAGATAAAAGAATATGTAGCCAAGCACATAGTTGGAGTTGGATAGAAACTTTTTTGATTGTAGTATCAATAACTATTTTATGATGGCCTTGATAAGGTGAAATGAGATGGACAGCAGTGAAGCGGCAAAGATAATTTCCATGCGGAATGCATTTAAAACCCTTAAAGAAAGGCAAAAACATAACCATGTTCCTGATCTTGAAGAAAGGAAGCAGAGACTACGAGAAGTGAGAGAATATAGCGTGGGAAACCATGAACTTTTAATTCAGGCTACAGAAAGCCTGGAAAAGAGTAGTTTTAGGGTCGTTCAGGCTTCAGATAGCGATGAAGCGGTTAGCGCTATAGTTAAAGAGATAGGAGATGAGAAGCTAATAGTTAAGTCCAAGTCCAATATTACTAAAGAGATAAATCTGACAAAAGAGCTTTCTGAAAGAGGTATAGAAGCCATAGAGACGGATGTGGGGGACAGAATTATCCAGGTTATGAATGAGTTGCCATCTCACTCGACCGCCCCCGCTTCCCATCTTTCCTCCAAGTTAATTGCAGAACATCTGTCCAGTTACTATGGACAGAAAATAGAGCCTTCTCCTCAAAAGATTCTGGATGTTCTGAGAAAAGATATAGTAGAAAAATTAGAGAGTGCAAAAGTGGGGATAAGTGGTGCCAATGCCATAACGGCAGAAGGAGCCATCGTCCTTTTACATAATGAAGGGAATATATTTGAGGTGATGAACAGACCTCAGAAATGGATAGTTGTCACCGGCATAGACAAGGTCTATCCTTCCATCGAGGATGCCGTCAACTCCGCCAAGATCCAGAGCTTTTACGCCACAGGCAACATATTACCCTCCTTCATAGAGATTATAAGCGGTGTCTCCAAGACCACCGATATAGAGAAGAAACTTTTCACCGGTATCGCCAACCCCAGAGAAGTGGTTGTAGTTCTGGTAGATAATGGGAGGAGCGAGCTAATAGAAAGTGGGTTCGAACAGCTCTTCTACTGTGTGGGATGCGGATACTGTATGGTGAATTGTCCGGCTCACAATACCTACGGTAACAAATTCAAGGGGGGAAGATTTGCACTGCATTCAGCACTCCAAGATGGTGGGGACTCTTTAAAGCTATGTCTCTCTTGCAGGCAATGCCACAAAAACTGTCCCCTGAACATCGATATACCCCAAATGATCAAAGAAGTCAGAGGTGGTAGCGGAAGCGGTAGTGAATTGAGCTTCTTCTTTTACTCCCACCTCAAATGGCTGGTAAACACCACCTACCTGGAATCCTGGGCACTATACAAAAGGATTTTTGATAGAAAAGATTAGATTATAAGCCCAATATTACTGGTCAAATGATTTAATATCTCTCTTTCTGTTTTCAGCTCTACTCTAATCTAAATGTTCTGTTATTGCTTATCCCTCAATAAAAAGTAAAACAGTCCGAATACTGCTCCGATACCCGCCATTGTCAAGAAGACAGCTTCAGTAGAATATAATAGGGCAAGAGAGGCCACAACGGGCCCGAGGGTTTGTCCAATTTTCAGGACCCAGCCGAAGGTGGTCATGGCTATCCCTCTATGGTTGTCAGGAGCAGAAGCCAGTATGAGGTCCTGGATAGCGGGTAGGGTCATTCCATGACCTAACCCCAAAATAAGAGTGGATATCAGCAGGAGCGGGAAAGGCAACAAGGCTATACATAACATGGATAGGGAATAACAGAGGAATCCGTACCTTATGGTCTTGATGGAGCCAAACCTCCGCACAAAGTATTCCAGTCTGGTGGAGAAAAAGGCGGCAAACATGTTCATGGATGCAAGTATAAGGGAGACGAAGAGGGCTCTAATGCTGAAGTCGTCTTTAAGCAGCATGGGAAAGTAGCTGATGAAAGCGCCGTAGAGGATTATGAATACGGCTATCCCCGAAGCGTAGTGAAGAAGAAGTGACCGGTTGGAGAGGAAGGAGACGGTGTCAACAAAATATTTACCAATGGATTCCTGTGAGCTGACCTCAGGAGTGGATATAAAGTAAACAGACACACCTATAGGCAGGGCGATAGAGAAGGTGATAAATATCAGTCTCCAGTTGAAATCAGCCAGTACTCCACCCAATACCAGAGAAAATACAACCCCCAGGGACAGGACTGCTGCATTATAGCCTATGGCTCTCACTCTGTCCAGACCCTCAAAAAAGTCACCTATGAGGGTCGATGAGAGAGCGACCAGAGCAGAAGCCCCTATACCCTGAAGAAACCTCAACACCAACATGACCTCATAGTCCACGAATGCAGAGGCCACACCGGCGATGCCAAACAGAAAAAGAGAGGGTATAAGAATCCTCTTTCTTCCGAACCTGTCAGCTATTACACCCATAACTGGAGCGAAGAATACACCTGGTAGAGTAAATGCAGTTATCAGCATGGCAGCTTCTGGTTTGGTTATGAGCAGCCCGTCCCTGATGTTGGCCAGAGCAGGGGAAATGATGTTGACCCCCAAAACACCCATCCAGGTTATGCTGAAAATAATGGCCAGAGTAGTTTTGCTCTCCTTTACGGGCATGTTCCTCTTCCTATTCTGACATTTTTAACACTTTTCACTACAACAACCGCACAACACACAACACCAACAAATCAATCCCAAGCTAAATTATTTTCACAGAGAGAAGTACCAGGACCGCAATAGCAGTGAATATTACATCCAGGACTGTAGTTAAAGCAGCTATCTTTAAACCCAGTTTCGGTCCGAAATAGGCTATCTTTCCCGGTAACGAGTGCCTGAAGAACACCAGGGACATGGAAACCAGACTCGCCAGCAATAAAGCGATCACCGCCTGGATAGGAGCGATTGTACCTTCCGAAAGCAGTGAGCCAGCAGTAGCCAACCCGCTTACCGTGTCAGCGAACCCCACGGCAATGATTACTGAAGCCTCGCCGGGAATACCTGCAAAGTCAATACTTCTGAGGGGTTCAAAGAGTTTCAGACCCAGAGCAATCGCTACCAGCACATACACTATGACCAATCTGGGTATAATTCTCCTCAAAACCTTCATCGATGCTTTAACGCCATCTCTCACCTTCTGCTCCAGAGTCTTATCTTGTTCTTTTTCTCTTTCTCTTTGAGTCCCACCAGATTCACTATCTTCAGCGTGAAGCATAAAGTGACCGGCGAGAGCAGCAACTACAGTAACACATATGCTGATGAAAAAGCGAGAGCCCACGTAAAGGAGGCCCGCAGTCAAACCCAATATGGGGATGGCGACGGGTATGAAAAAGATGATGGCGTGGTTGAGGAAGCTGAAGAAATTGCTCAAAATAGACCCAATTATAGTCTGTTTGCTGTCCAGAAACTTTCGCTCATGGAAACTGGCGAGCATCGCCGCCCCACCACTGGCACTGGCCACATAAGTTATAAGAGAAATCCCTACCTCATCTGGAAGCCGGGCAAACCGGATCAAAGGGCGAATCAGGAATACTACCCTCTGGATCAAACCCAGTTCAGCCAGAATATTCGCCCCAACTATAGCTATTATCAGTACATCGTAAAGTAATAATATTAGCAGGGCTTTAGAATATTTATG